>JALTPW010000930.1 GCA_026999335.1 Chromatiales bacterium | reverse complement strand
TTGGCGCGCAGCAGTTGTTTGCGTTTGATGATATTGATGCCGGCGAGAAACAGCACGATGACGATGACGCTGACGGTGATGGGTGTCGCCGAGGCGGTGTCGCCGATGGTGAGGGGGAAGTCGATCACATAGGGTTCGCCGTCGGCCTCGAATCTCGCGGTGATGATGTAGTCGCCATCCTTGTTGAACTGGAAGCCCTGGCGGAAGACGCCGGCGTCGATGGGCTGGGTACCGAGGATTTCCTCATCGCTGGAGAACCAGCTGTCATCTTTTACACTAAAGCTGACTTGGCCTGCGTAGGGTTCACCGCTGTCGATACGAGTGGCATAGAGGTTGACCCGGCCCGGCTCATTGGCGCGTGGAAAGGCGGGAAATACCATGTAGGTGACAAAAAATTTTCCGATCTGCGTTTCCACCTGCATGCTGGGCGGGGTGTTGGAATCCTCACTGAGGCTGTAGGAGGGACGACCCAGTACGTGATGGGCGAATGCCGGGAGCACGATGCAAGCCTGGACAAGGGCAAGCAGCAGCCACAAACGGATTTTTTGCATGGATCTTCCTCCTCAGATCTGATGGACGACGACAGTACTGGATCCTCGTTCGGCAATGCGGATGGGCAGGCTCGGGTGGGGACAGACCTCCACGCACACGCCGCAACCCACACAACCCTTCTTTATCACGGGGCGGTACATATTGGCAAAATCGAATCCGATGGCGTGTTCGCCCAGTGGGCAGGCCACCACGCAGGCGCCGCAGACGCCCTTGTCCACCCAGGGATAGCAGGCGGTGCGGTCAATCTGCGCAATGCCCATTTCGACGTCCTTGCGATCCACCTCCGTAAGGGCATCGGTGGGGCAGACTTCCATACACTTGCCGCACAGGATACAACCCTTTTTCGCCGGGTCGATGAAGGGGGTGTTGAGGCGGTTGCCGCCCTCGCGGTCGCTGAAGCGGATGCTCTTCGGTGGACAGACCTCGCCGCACAGGCCACAGCCGATGCAGGCCTCGTTGAAGGCCGTGGCATCGCTCAGTGCCCCCGGGGGGCGGAGATAATGGATCTTGGTGGTGGTCAGCCGATCCGGCGCCAGCAGACGTGACAGGCCATAGGGAGTGCCGGCCGCTGCCAGGGAAGCCACGCCAAGGGTGAGGCGCTTTATCACCTTCCTACGGTTCATGTTCATCCCTGGCATTTCCATTGTGCGTGCGGCGATACTGCCGGCCCAGGTGCCCCGGACCACGGTCAGGCTGATCCTTGGGCGTTACCTTGAAGACCAGGGCATCCGTCGGGCAGACCGCAATGCAGGCGGTGCAGTTATTGCATTCCATGCCGAAGCCGTCACGCAGCGGGTCGAGGCCGAACTCGCACACCGCGTTGCATTTTGCACAATCGTTACAGTCTTCCACGACACGCTGAATCCGCAGCAAGCGGAATCGGCCCAACAGGGAATAGAGAGCGCCGCCGGGGCACAGGTAGCGGCAGAATCCCCGCCGAGCCACCAGCAGGTCGAAGAGCAGGGTGCCGGTAAAGAAGACGGCGCCGACACCGAAGCCGCCCAGGGCGATGGCGTAATAGATTTCACGGCCGACGATGGCGGGTGGGTAGATCGCGGCCACAGCGACGCTGCCCAGCAGGGGCGAAAGCAGCAATGTGACGAACAACACCAAGTATTTGAACTTGCGACTCATGCGGCGTTGGCCGGTGTGGATGCCGATATTGCGCAGCCAGAAGCCGAGAGTGGTATTGAGTTCATAGAGGAAACTGGCGGGGCAGATCCAGCCACAGAAGAAGCGCCCGAAGATCATTGTCAGGCCGATGGGAATCAGGGCGGTGAGCAGAAAGGGCCAAAGCAGTTTTCCGCTGGCGGCGATCTGTCCGGCAAGTGCAAGCGGATCGCTCAGGTCGAGGCCGAACAGCCGCCCTGACCAGGTCGTGCCTTTTAGCAGATCCAGGTCATTTTCGGGATCGCTGACGAAGGGTGCGCTCAGCGTTTCCATGCTGTCGTAGATTATTTTTTCCGAGGGGTAAAGCAGGTCGTAGGCGTGGGCGGCGATGTAGGTCTGGTACAGGTGCAAAAATGGAATCAGTACCAGCATGAAAAACACAATGCTCAGGCTCAGCCAGCGCAGTTTGTTCAGATGGCGCCAGAGAAAGAAGGGTTTGGAGTCGACAGGTGTCATGACAATATCGTTCTCAGCGATGGTGAGGGATGATCCTGATGGCCTGGGGTATCTGGATGCATGAACGCTCGCACAGGCCGCACCCCACGCAGTCATCGGAGACGTGGGGCTGTTCCAGCATGCCGACACGCAGGGCGATATCCGGCAATGGGCAGGCGCGGTAACACACGCCGCAGGTCTTTCCCTGGTAAGACAGGCACAGCGTTTTATCCACGCGCGCCTGACCCATGTTGACCTTGGCCATCACCTCTTCCGCAGTGCGTGTGATTTTTGGAATCGCCCCGGTGGGGCAAATGTCACCGCATTTCATACACAGAATGCAGGCCTGTTCCCGCGGTGTGATATAGGGGGTGTCCAGGGAGGCGATGCCGTTTTCCATGCCAAAAAATTTGATGGCACGGTTGGGGCATGTCTCGCCACAGAGGCCGCAGCGGATGCAGTGATCGAGAAATTCAGCCTCTTTGTGGGCCCCGGGGGGGCGCAAATAGCGTTGTCCGCCTTGTCGTACTGTCGCTTCGGTTGTCGTCAATGGCAGCAGGGAGGCGGCCGTCCCGGCAATGGCATAACCAAGAAAGGCGCGTCTCTTCATAACCACCATTCCAGGATAGGGACGCTCTGATCAATTCTGGGATCAATTCTGGGATCAATTCTGGGATCAATTCTGGGATAGTGGGATTGCGCGATGAAATGATTCAGCGCAAGGCGTGGATTGCCGCTAATAGTGGGACCATTGACAAGATTTTCATCAACAGTCGTCGCTTTAGGCGACGCCACGATGGGCAGTTTCAGCCGCAAGACCGCATTCCATGAATTGCTCAGAGCTTCCCTTATTAATTGCTCCATGGGCCCACCGTTATTATTGGATCTTTCTCCGTCATTATGCCGACGGAAGAAAAAATGGCGTCTTTTTTAGTCTCTCCGGGTCAAAATCTCCACAGCTTACTGCGATTATCGTCATTCCGGCCGGTTTTTAGCCGGAATCCAGAAATTGCCGCCCCAGGATCCGGTTTTCATCGGAGCGATTCATCCGGAGTGCTTGAAATTCCCAGCACTCTGGATTCCCACCTGCGCGGGAATGACGATATTTCTAGTCTCTCATCAAGCTTAAGTCAGCACCATTTCCATTTACCTGGATGTTTTATGAGATTTTGAAAATTCATGAAATATCCGGGGTAATCTCATTTTTTCCATCATTGGCTTGATTCCAATCATACTTTTTCGATACGACAGGCCAGTTTTTTGAAATCCACCTGGCCGGAGACCACATCCCAGACGCGGCTGGATGTGGCGTTCACCAGCCACTTATTCTTGCGCGGATCGGCACTGTCGGCCACCGACAGGTTCCACGGGCTGAACAAGTAACCGCGCGGCACCGAGTTACGCGCCGGCCGGACCAAACTGTTGGTGCCCACCTGGGCGCGTGCCGAGTAATGACCCCGGCGGGTCACCAGTCGTACCTTGTCGCCATCCTTGATACCGAGTTCCTCTGCATCCTTGGGATGTATTTCGACGTACATCTCCGGCACCAGACGACGGGTGGTGGGGCTGCGGCTGGACTTGGCGGTGTGGAAGTGCTCGTACACGATGCCCAACCCCAGCCAGTAGGGGTATTTGTCCAGGGGGATTTCCGACACGGGCCTGCCGCGGTATCCCGCATCGGGCAGATCCGGCGTCAGGGCCATGTCACGGGCCTTCTTCAATAAATCGATATGATCGATGGTGTACAGACCTTCCTTATGGCCGAACTCCATCAGCTGCTTGGTAATCTCCTCGCGCTGGCTGTAGTCCTGCTGGACGAACTTGAAGTGCATCTTGCCGTCCTTGGTGCGGAAGTTGCCATAAGGCTTGTCTTTCCAATTGCCTTCCTGCCCCATGTAACGGCGCTTGGTGCCACCGGCCTTGGCGATCTCATAGGTGGGTGCTGGCCACTGGATGCCCCGCAGTTGACGGATCTGCTCATAGGGACTCAGCTTGTCCTTCTTCTCCACCGCAAGGATGCCGGTGAGATCCGTATCGGTGCCCTCGGAAGCACGGATGATGTCGCGGAATATCGCCTCGGTATCGTAAGTGCCATCGGGCATCTTTCCCCAGGGAAAGATCTTTTTCACATCCAGGCCGAGTATTTCACCGATCTCCTTGCCCTTGTCGATCACCATATCCAGGTCAGAATGACAGCCGGGAGGTGGCTCAGCGGCCTTGTCAACGACATAGATGCGGCGCTCGGAGTTGATGTAGATTCCCTGTACCTCGCCCCAGGTAGCGGCCGGGAAGATGACATCGGCGTACAGATTGTTGGGGGCATGGCGGTAGATCTCCTGCACGATATTGAAGGTTTTCATCAATGCCGCGCGAACCAGTTTGTTCGAGTCGGGCAGGTCGATATGGGTGGCGTAGACAAAAAACATGGCCTTGACGCCCCCTTTTTGCGCCCGTTCCATCATGCCCACTGCAAAGCCGGGGTTCTCGGAATTCATCGCCGTGCGCAGATTTTCCTCCGGCACGCCCCAGGCTGCGGCCATTTTGAAGCGATGTTTTTTATTCTTTAATGGTTCGTTGAAGGGCAGGCGATCAGTGAGGCCCCCGGTAAAGCGCTCGCCCATGGCATTGGGCTGCCCGGTCATGGAGAAAGGGCCGCAGCCGGGCTTGGACAGGTTTCCGGTCATGCTGCACAGATTGATGATGGCAATGACGTTGTGCTGACCATGAATGTGCTGGTTATAGCCGATGCCCCACATGATGATTGGACCACCATGACCGATACCCTTCGGATCCTGCTTGGCGCGTTTCAGGCGCTTGCGCGTGGCGTCGGCATAGTAGCGGGTCACCCTGCGGATCATCTCGGGTGTTACCTCCTCGGAACCCATGCGATCCTGTACCTGTTCCGGGCTATAGTCCTTCAGCACACCCTCGGTGTATTCCTGCCAGCCGGTGGTGTTGGCCTTCATGAAGTCCCAGTCGATGACATCGGGATGCTCCTTGAGCAGCACATGCGCCATGGCATTGAGGAAACTGATGTCGCCGTTGAGGATGGGGACATGGATGGAGTTATCGGGATCGATGTCACTGTAACCCTGTACCGTCCCGGTGTTACGGGGTTCCACGACAACCGTGGGAATGCCGTTCTTCCTTTTGTGATCCGCGATGCGCCAGAAGATAATAGGATGTGCCTCACGGGCGTTATGACCGAAGTTCATCACCATGTCACTGAGTTCAAGATCCTCATAAGAAAGTGGTGGCGTATCCGAACCCAGGGTTTTGAAATAGGCCGTTACCGCCGAGGTCATACACATGCGTGCATTGGCTTCGATGGTATTCGAACCCAGGATACCCTTCATAAACAGGTTCTCAAGATACTGGCCTTCCAGGGTGAGCTGGCCGGAGCCATACAGACCAATCGAATTGCCGGTATATTTTTTGGCGAAATGGGCGAGTTTTTTCGCCACCATCATTGAGGCCTCATGATAGGGTACACGCACGAAGTGTTCTTCATCGAATGAGCCCTTGGTCTTGCTGATGTACTCGATGTTACCGTGTCCTGGCTTGCCCCATTCTTCCCAGACGTCCTTGCGCACATAGGGATCGCCCTCCATCCGATCCACATAAATGGGTTCGGCGGCCGTCAGCCCCTTGATGCATTGCAGGCCTTTGTTGGTGGGATGATCCTTGTCGGGACGCATGGAGACGATCTTGCCGTTCTCCACTTGAATCACCGTGCCGCAGCCCACGCCACAGTAAGGGCAGGCCGCCAGGGCGGTGGTGCGATTGAGATCCGCCTCCGGTTTTGTCGGTGCGGCCTCCAGTTCGGGATTGTTGGCGACAAAAAGCCCGGCGCCAGCGGCGGAACCGGTGATGAAAGCGCTTCCCTTGAGAAAGCTGCGGCGAGAAATTTTATTCCGTTTCATGATCTACTCCATAGTCGCTTGATAGGTTGGCAGGCTACGGAGATAGACAATGATGTCGTCTATCTCACGATCATCCAGATCAGCCAGGCCAGCCATTGGGCCCTGGAAACCGTACATGGCTGTATTGGAACGCCCTATCCTGATTGTTTCGCGGATAAAGCCGTCGGAGGCCTTGCTGAGGAAACCACGTTTACCAATCGCGGTGCCGGAACCACCGGCCGCATAACCCTCTCCGGCCATGCCGTGACAGGTCGAGCAGATTTGCTCATACCACTGCTTACCAAGCCGTGGATCACCAAAGGCGTCCGGCTGCTTGTCGACCTCGGCGGCACGGTTGGGGATTTTTTCAAAAGAGCGGAGATAGGCGACGATGGCCTGGATGCCTGCTGTACCCAGCACACCGAACGCCGCCATGCTGGTGCCATCCTGTCCATCGCGGATGGTTTCTACCAGGAATTTATCAGTGGCAGTACTGAGCAATTCCTTGTTTGTCAACGAGGGTGCGATACCAACCTGGCCGATACCGTTTTCCTGATGGCAGAAAATGCAGTTCTCCTCGTAGAGCTGTTTTCCTGTTGTGATTGATGGGCTCTCGGCGGCAAAAACGATGGCGGAGAATGAAACGCCTAATAAGGTGATAAATAGCGTTAAGTGATTAATTCTTTGGAATAGTCGTCGTGCTTGCATACATTACTCCCTCCTTGATCTGTTCTGGTAACGATGCGAGTGCATGTAGAGACAATGCCCAGTCAATTAGCGATATTTCTTTGCATAGTATTGTCTGGGCAATACGTGATCATATTTTGAGAGGGATATATAATTCATTGATCCTCGTCAATCATATATAAATATCTAACTAGTGCCAGCCCGAAAACCCGTGAAACAAGCGACGATTTCGGGCGAGGTTAATTCACCTATTCGTAAAATGGGTATTATTGCGTGTTTTAAGGGGTATTTCAGTACCACTTGGCAGCATTGTGCGAGTTTTACAAAATTCAGCCAACACCCACCCTGCCGTTCGACATCAACTTCAAAAAACTGTCGGTAGAAACCCGTCAGGCAGCTAAACGTTGCTTCTGCCGTCGTCGCTCGTTTCGTTG
>JALTPW010000929.1 GCA_026999335.1 Chromatiales bacterium | reverse complement strand
CCGACGTCAGACTGGATTGATAGGCCAGAACCAACGCAAGCGTGGTAAAGGGTGTCGCATTGGCCACACCAGCACCGGAGGCATAGCTGTACATCACCGGCAAGCTGGCATCCTTCGGTTCGATGCGTATCAGGTACGGGCCGGGATGCGCCTTCAGATTAATGCTGTAGCGGCCCTCGGCATCGCTATCGACCACCAGCGTGCCGCCCTCCCGGTCAATGATCGTCAGAGTGGCCTCAACCGGTGCACCGACAGCCACGGTACCACTGAGCTGTCGATTGACTGTCGGCGACGGGAGGTCGATTTTTGGCGACAGGTCACTGTCTCCACCACTGCAGGCAAAGAGAATCAACGCAACAGGAATAACCACCAACAACTTCAAAATACCATACATTCCATCAACCTCCCGCTCGAGAAACCAGCATCATATCCAAGCAAACCCCGTCATGGTACCCGACCGCATGAACATACCGCAAACCGGGCAGGTTCTTTACTCGACATCCATCAACAAACGAACCCGTGTCCTACCTGCGACAGAATCGATATTGAGCGTCGCTCCCAGCTGTTGCGCCCGGTACTGCATATTTTTAATACCCCGCCCGTGCAGGCTCGCCGCGTCCGGGCCGTCGATGATGCCGACACCATAATCGACCATATCAACATACACCTGCCTGTTTTCCGCGCCAATCACCCCTGTGGCCAGCATTATTTTTTCCGACTGGGCATGTTTGATGCTGTTGGCAATCGACTCCTGCACGATGCGCATGATGTGCAGGCTGCGCCCGGGACTCATATTTTTCATTTCCGGCAATTCGGTGACCGCCCACTCCAGGGTGATATTGGCCGCTTCCAGCTGATCGACCAGGCGCACCCGCATCATGCCCAGCAGGGTCGGCAAATCACTCAACAGGGGATCGAGTGAATCAATGACAAGGCGCAGATCCGTCAGACTGTGCTGGACTTTCTCGCGTACCTTTTTGTAAACACCCCCCCGTTGTTCCTGCAACAGGCTAATGACGGAAACCAATTGACCACCGATGCCATCGTGCATGTCACGCATGATACGTTCACGCTCTTTCAGTAGCAGCCCCTCCTTCTGTACGGACTGAAATTTTTCATATTGCGACTGCAATTCCCGTTGTTTTATTCGTACCCGCTGCTCCAGTGTATCGGCCAGATGTTCGGCCCTGTTGATCGACTGAACAAAACGCCGAATCAAAAACCAGCTGAACAACAGCACCGCTGGAATAGCGCTGTATTGAATGATCAGGCCATCACGTCGATCAAGAAAATGGTTCACCAGCAGGATATCGTGAAAACCAAACACGAGGATGGGGACACCGGCCAGCAGCATCAGAAAAATATCGGAATCCAGCCGGCGCACATAGGCCTTGAGTAAATGGAAAATGGCATAGCAACCAAAAACGATGAGAAAGCTGTCCCAGATACCGTAACCGATGTGCAGGATGCTGCCGATATCCGGCAGAAAAAAGATACCGACACCGAGGGCGGCAAAAATCAGGATGAATTTTTCAACACCGGCATTGCGCTCTCCAACGTAACGATGATTGAAGAAGATCATGGCGATCACCGTCCAACCCAGACTGCTCATGGTCATCGCTTCCCACAGGCGCGCGGACACCGGTATTTCAGTGACGAATAAGTTGAGGTTGTGTGTGGCCCAGAGAAACAGCTCCAGGGAAAACAGACCATAGATACTGTCCTGCGGCCGCGCCAACCAGAAAGCAAAGACGATGGCCGACATGAGATACATCGCCATGGTAACCCAGCGAACCAGATCAACACGGACAAAATATTTCCAGGCATAGGCCTCTTTCAGCCGGCTCTCGGGGGCAAGATAAAAAGCGTCCAAAAAACCCTGCGCGTGAAATGATGTCTGCACCCGGATATCGATTTGGTTCTCCCCCGGCAGCAGCAGTGCCGGAGAGAAACTGAACAACAGGGGGGTATTTTGTTGCCGGGAGGGCTGTCGGGAGGTGGGTTCGCCGAATGGCCCACCCTGGCCGACCCAGACACCGTTGATGAACACGGCGGCATTGTGTGCAACCAGGGGCAGATAGACCGCCCATATATCGTCACCGGGCTCGCCCACGGTCACGCTGGCCCGATACCAGACCTGTTCCACCTGCCGTTGACTTTTGTCCCAGTCATCGGGGAGAGACAGGGGCTGCCAATGGGCCTGCGGCAAATCAACCGGGGAATCCATCTCGCTGGCAATGAATTCAACATCCTGCACAAGCCCCGTATCCGGGCCATGGAAGAAGGTGATGGGTGAAAAAAATACCAGATAATTGATCAGCAACCAGTAACAAAACAAAAAAA
>JALTPW010000928.1 GCA_026999335.1 Chromatiales bacterium | reverse complement strand
CCACGCCCATAGCTCTCAAAATCTCCAATACCGCATCAATTTTATCAGGCTCCAAGCCTGGCCTATACCGGATATTTACAAAATATTGCTCGCCATCATACTTTAAATTATTGACCAGCCCGCTGACAACAGAGCCAAGAGAGTAAACGTCCGAACTTTTTGAGATGCCAGCCATCGAGCTTTTAACACTAAATGCAAAATTCTTCAAATCAGACACCCCAACAGGATAGTAAATACGAATATAGTTTACTTTATCACCACTATATTTTGCGGCTTCATATTCAAGCGAACCGGCATAAGCACTCGGGACAAGGAATGAGGTTAGGCTTATTTCCTGATTAGCATCCACCTTGCTTGAAATAGAGAATGGCGAATTTAAAAATACCAGTGAAAAAATAGCTAGTGAACCGCTGGCTTGAAGCCATTTAATGTTGATATTCATTGACCCGGTAAATCCAGCCGAAAATGCAGCTGCCGCCAAAGAACCTGAAAGCAATAGTATGAATTTATAGTTCTCCGGCTGATCAATATTCATTCTTTCCGCGGCAAATACTTCTACAACAAAAATAAAAAATATCATTCCTATTCCCACTAAAAATGACACTCTAGGGTGAATAGTAAATATTTTCTCCCATTCATTAGAGATTATTTCAGAAATAGCATCTCTTTTTCCTTTCTCTTTAAGGTTTTCATCCACGGATACTTTAAAAACCTGCTCAAGGGACTGGTCTGATATTTTGTATTTCACGTTTCCATTCCTTTGTAATTTGTTGCCATTCTGTAATTGGCGCCAGATTACAATATTATTTAATATATTTAACAAGGGATAGCAAACAGCGCCTCATCCTCAAGAGGTATTATCGAAGTGGATGAGTAATTTTTTGGGCGGGACTTTAACCCGTCAGACACGCAACCGATGACGGCGTTCGACCTGCCTCTGCCATCCAGTCGCCTTTTGATTTTTTCGCTGATACCGCGCGATTGTCCGATTCGGCCCATTACAACTGAATCTCAGCTACTTCCATGCTTGTCGTGCGCCCATTAAGACGCAGAATCATTAGGATATCAAGAGGGAGGGGGGAGCATGGTAATAGACCACAAAAATGCACAGTTGTCTGCCCAAACAAGCACATGGATACTCCCTCTCCCGGAACAGGGGGGGGGCGTTCAGATTGGGGAATGGTGACCCGCTCTGCGTGCGGGCAATTCGTGCGTTAGCAAATGCACACCACCGTTGCGCTCACTGCCGAAGCAGCCCTTCCATCTGCTGGAAGACCGATTCGCTGGCCCACTCCTTGCTACCCAGCACGCGGTCGACAATACGGCCCTGGCGGTCGATGAGGAAACTGACGGGGATACCGGAAACCTGATACTGATCGCTGGCCAAACTATCGGCATCAAGCAGGATGGGAAAGGTCAGGTTGAGGCGGCCTACGAAATTCCTGATGCGTGATTCACCGCCGTTGTCGGTGGATACGGCAAGGATCACCAGCCCCTGCTCGCGGTAGGTTTGCCAGAGTTTTTCCATGCTCGGCATTTCCTTGCGGCAGGGTGCGCACCAAGTGGCCCAGAAGTTGAGCAACACGACCTTGCCGTGATAGTCGGACAGCCTGACATGTTCACCCTGCAGGTTTTTCAGGCGGAACCCGGGCGCGGGCGGCTTTTCGGCGGGATCCAGGCTTTTGGCCTGTGCGGGCAGTGCTGACGCCAAAGACAGCAGCAGATATAACAAAAAATATCTCACCTTGGGCACCTCTGCTGGATTGTCCCCAGCCTACTCCGACTGCGAGGATAAATAGGCATGTACCTGGATAAATTCTTCTTCATCCAGCGCTGGCATGCCAGCCTGTTGCATGCGTTTCTGCATCAATTCTAGCAGGCGCTGCCATTTGCTCGGTGTCAGCATATCAGGCTCGGGCAGCTGGTGACAGGCCACACAACGTGCCTCGAACAGCGCCTTGCCCTGCAGCTGCTGTTCGCTGAGTCCACCGTCAGCAGCCAGTAGTGTACCGGCTGCGCCAGTCATCAACAAAATCCCCAGCAATACATGCCTCATGGCAGAGCCTCCAGGGTGGCGCGCAGTTTATTGCCGTCGAGATAGTCTTCGTTCATACGCACGACCTGTCCACTGGCATCGATCACCAGCGTACTACCCATGGTGGCCTGATAGCGTTTAGTGAAGCTGTCGCTGGTGGGCACCAGTACGGTGAAATCAGTATAACCACTCGCGACCTGATTGCTGCGACTAAAGGACACCGAGCCACTGACGTAGTCGACAAGGAAAAAACGCACATTGGGGAAGTCCGGTACGATGTGCTGTCGCATGTGGTTGGCATGGGTATCGCAAATGGGACACCACATGTTGAAATAAAGCACCACGGCACGGGCGCTGCTCAGTTCAGTGGACAGGGTATGCGGCGTATACAGGGTGTCGTCGAGGGTGAAGTCGGGGGCGATCTGGCCCACCTGCGCACCGACGCTGCCGAGCACCACCTCGGGGCGCTTGTCCTCGCCGGAGGGGGTCAGGTCATCCATCACGTCGTCACAGCCCGCCAGCAACACCAGCGCAATCACCATCAATAGCCGTCTAGCGAAGAACATGACTCACCTCGAAGCTCAGGACGTTGGTGATGGGAAAATTTTCACCCCAGTCGTTTCTGGGCACGGCATGGCTGAGGGTGCCTTTGAAAATCCAGTCGCGATCCATGGTGGACCAGGCGACGGTGCCAGCGAGGGAATTTTTTTCCATGCGGGTACTGGGATCGGGGCGGCCGTCGATACGACCATCACCTTCTTGCAAATGTGAGAAGGCCAGGGTAAAGGTCAGCGTGTCCATGGATTCGAGAAAATAGGTATATCCCCCGGAAAGGGTGGCCAGCATGCGATCACCCAGTTTGCGCCGGGTCGGTTCGACGTAGTTGCCGTAGTCACGATTGACGTTGCGTTCGAGGTATTTTCCGTAAGACAACAGCAGCAAGGCGTTCCACGGGTAAATGGTTTTTTCCACCAGCAGGTTGGCGTCCAGGCGATAGAAACCCCGGCCGGTGATGTCAAAGCTGTTGGTCACACTGTCGAAACGGGAGACGCCAGTGGGTACGGTGAGCGAGCCGCCCAAATAGACCGCCGGTTTCAGGTCGGCCCACTTGCGCACCTTCCACACGCAGGTGATTTTATCGAAGGTTTCGTACCAGAGATTGAGAGTGGTGTCCCCCAAGCCTTGGGTATTGGATGTCAGGCCGGTGTAGTCATTATTGTTCCACACGTAGGGCAGGATCACGCTGCCCTGCCAGCGCGAGCCGAGGCGGTGGGCATAGCCCAGATTGATGCGGTACTGGTTGAGATCCGAGTCCTCGGGATCCGGGCGATAGTCACCCTGCGAATCCCAAAAACCATTGTAATTTTCCATGTCCACGGATACGTTCATCATCGCACGTGAAAACTTGGGCATGATCAGCGACGAGGACGAGCCGCCTCCACAACAGGAGGCGGCCCAGGCCGCCGGGGAGGTGAGTGAGAAACCAGCGACGACCCCGGCCAGCAGGATCGCCTTTGTAGCGTTGGAAAACATGGTGTATTTACATCCCGCCCGGGGTCAGCATGAAAGTACCGTAATCATTGCTGCCGTCACCGACGGGCGTGGCGCCATTGGTGGTTTTTTGCTCACCATTGATCGTTAGGCGAACATGGACGTTACTGGTGGTGCCGTCCGTCAAGCCGGTGATACCGGTGGCCGTCCAGAGGCCATTGCCACTATTGCTGGCCTCGAGCCAGGTCGAGCCATCGGTGGATATCTCGACAGCCATCGAAGCCACCGTCAGTTCATACGCGGCATCGCCACTGTTCAGCAGCGTGCCGGCAGAGACGGCCTTGTAGCTCATCATACTTTCCTTAGCGGCGACGAACAGTGTCAGCGTATGGTTACCGGTCATGCCGCCCAGGCTATCCTTGAACAGGTAATAGCTGCGGTTCTCGGCCATGGCCATGCCACCATCCATCGCCATGCCGGCAATCATGTCGCTACCGGTCTGACCTCTCAGGGTCACCTTGGCGGTATCGCCCATGGCCATCATTACTGCGGGCGAAAAGGTGACAGACTCCCCCATCATGCCGCCAATCATTACCTTTAGCTGCCAGTAACCCATGGACATGCCGTTGCTCATGGCCGAGGCCATCAGGTAATAGACCGTACAGTCATATTCACCCGCCGTGGCACTCTCGCTGCAACCACCAATGGGTGAGCTGTGCATCATGCCCGAGGCCATGTACATCATCGGCATCAGGGAAAGATTCAGGCCCGCTGCCGCCGTATCGTCGGCGAGATTCGATACCCGCAGCTTAAAGGCAGTCTTGCCCGCCATCGTCTCCATCATGCCGGACAGATATTCCACCTTGTAGCTGTCGCTCAGCGCCAGTTTGGCAAAGGGCACGGCGCCGATCTTGTCATTGGACAGGTCGGTGTTGTTGTGGGCACCCGCATGAAAACCCACCATTGCCTGGCTAAAGCGGTTCTGGATATCGGCCGGCAGCAGTGTCGAACCAGCCACTGTCACCGCACCATTGGCACCGATACCGTCGAGACTGCCGACGGCCAGATCTTCGGCCAATGCCGGCAACAGATCGAACTGCTCAGTGGTCGTCAATCCCAGATCCATGGTCAGCTGACTGAAGGCCGCGGCGCGCAGGCCGGCCAGCAATTGGGCATCACTCGCCCCCGCCGTTGGATCGGTGGCATCGACCGGCGCCACTGAGGTCTCCGCGCCAAAACCGAAGGCCGTTTCAAAGGCCGATTGCGCGGCGTTCAGGCTCATGCCGTGGGTCTGCACCAAATCACGAACAATGGTAGTTGCCGGCGTCATATGCACTTGCGCAGTGGTCAACAGACTGCCACCCGCAATGTGGGCTGCAAGAGTACCCGCAGTGACACTCAGTCCCGTGGCCTCGTCGGTATAGGTACCCCCCGAAGACTCCAACAGCAGATCCGAGGCCAGTGATGCATTGGCGATGCGCAGCGTATAAGTCCCATCGGCCGCCGTGCTGACCGGGCCCGCCAGAGTATTGCCCGCTGTGTCCCGGGCCACCACACTGGCACCCTCCACGGGCGCCGCTGTCACCGAGCCCGTCACGGTCGTGGTATCCGTACCCTCGTCATTGGAAGAACTACCGCAGGCCGTCAAAAATCCTGCCAGTGGGATCACGGTCAGTGTCAGCCAGACCGACAGGGTGGATACATGTTTCATTCTCAACTCCTTCATTCCGCTCACGGGACAACGCTCCCCGATTACCCGTCATCGTAATCTTCCCCCCCTGCACTGAGAATGTGACAAAGTGTCGCAGGCCGCTGACAGCGCTCAGGCATTACCGGATAATGCATGGAAACCGCTGACCGGCTGGAAACGTCAGGGACACCGACCACAACCGATACCGATCCATGCTGACTGCCAATAACCGCTACGCCTCCACACAACACAACCTGCGCCGTATCGCCGGGCTGCGCACCATCAGTATCAGCATGCAGATATTGCTCATCGGTACCGGTCAGCTGTGGCTCGACCTGCCACTGCCGATGCTGCCGCTGGCCCTGATCCTGCTTGCGCACAGTTTCTGGAACCTGTTCACCTGGTGGCGTGCACGCCAGCCACGGCCGGTGTCCGATGGTGAGTTCTTTTTCCAACTGGTCACTGACGCCCTCGCCTTCAGCGCCCTTCTTTATTGCACCGGTGGCGCCACCAATCCCTTTGCCTGGTTCTATCTGCTGCCGCTGATGATCGCCGCCACCGTACTGCCAACCACCCATGTCTGGGCCATGGCCGGACTCACCGTGACCTGTTACTCGCTGCTGATGTTTTTTTACATTCCCCTGCAGCCGGCCGGCGCCCTGTCGCACATGCAGCACGACAGCGGTTTCACCCAACACATCTTCGGCATGTGGTTCGGCTTCGTACTCAGCGCCGTACTGGTGTCCTATTTCGTCACCAATATGGCTCGCACCCTGCGCGACCGCGACCGCGTATTGGCAGAGGCCCGCGAACAGGCCCTGCGCGACGAACGCCTGGTCGCCCTCGGCACCCTTGCTGCTGGTGCCGCACATGAACTGGGCACCCCACTGGGCACCATCGCCCTGGTGGTCGATGACCTGCTGCTGGATCTCGGCCATAAAAAGCCGATGGCAAAAGACAAAGAACAAATCGAACAGCTACAACTGATTCGCGAACAAATCGACCGCTGCAAAGACGCACTCTCGGTCATCTCCGCCTCCGCCGGCAAACAACGTGCCGATGAGGGACAATCGCTGCCGGTGGATCGCTACCTGCGTCAGCTCGCGCAACAGTGGCAGGTGGAACGGCCCGGCGTCTCCTTTACCCAGCAACTGCAAGGCCCGCAGCCTGCCCCGTCCATGCTGGCCGACCGTGCCCTCAACCAGGCCCTGACCAACATTCTCAACAATGCCGCCGACGTCTCACCCGACAGCGTCGAACTACAGGCCAGCTGGGATGCACAGAACCTGGACATCCACATCCTCGACCGTGGTCCCGGCATCAGCGAGGCCGCTGTCTCGGCCGCTGGCAAGACCCAGTTCAGCAGCAAAAAACAGGGCCTGGGTGTCGGCCTGTTCCTCGCCCATGCCGTCGTCGAACGCCTCGGCGGCCACGTCAGCCATCGCCGTCGCGAGACCAGTGGCACCTGCACCTGCATCAACCTGCCCCTGATTGGAGTCCGCCCATGAGCAGTACCCACGACAAACCAACGCTACTGCTGGTGGATGACGACCCCACCTTTTGCCGCGTGCTCGTCCAGGCCCTGGAAAAACGCGATTTCGAGGTCTATACCGCCACCGATCTGGCCGGCGGGCTGGAACTGGCCGGCGACCACAATCCGGAATACGCCATCATCGATCTGCGCATCGGCCACGAATCCGGCCTGGAACTGGTGAAAGGGCTCAAGGCCATGAACACCGACCTGCGCATGGTGATGCTCACCGGTTACGCCAGTATCGCCACCGCCGTGGAAGCCATTAAACTCGGCGCCACTCACTACCTCACCAAACCCGCCAGCGCCGATGAAATCATCCATGCCCTGGAGCGCCATGCCGGTGACCCCGCCGTACCCATGGCGGAAAATCCCCTGTCGGTCAAACGTCTGGAATGGGAACATCTACAAAAAGTGCTGATGGAGAACGACGG
>JALTPW010000927.1 GCA_026999335.1 Chromatiales bacterium | reverse complement strand
GCCGCCACTAGCCAGGCGCTCTCATCCGCATCCAGCGATTGGCGCATCAGCCCCGCCGCCTGACCTTCGCGGATCATCCGGCTCACCTGCTGCGTGTAGCCATTCATGATCTTCTGCACCGCCTGTTTCAGCAGCGGAGACTCCAGATGCAGCCGGTCGGAAAACAGCAAGCGCGGCAAACCTCTCTTCTGTGAAATAAATTGCAACTGCGCCCGCACCAACTGATGCAAGCGCTCATCGGCTGGCCCGGTGCCGGAAAAAAATGCCGCCAGATTGCGAAACAGTCCCTCACCAATGGACGAAATCGCCGCCACAAAGATCGCATCACGGGTCTTGAAATGTCGAAATACCGTCGGCTGCGCAATGCCGACATGATCCGCGATGGCCTGGGTGGTGACCTTTTTCACTCCCAGACTCGCCGCCAGATCCAACGTGGCATCGATGATTTCCTGTTTGCGTTGCTCGCTAGGTTTTCCCATATATCGGCACCCGCCACCATAAAAGTGAGTAATTGCTCGCAATTATAGGCGAGGGCGGAGCAATGTCAAATCACCGTTGGGAAAACCGGCAGGGAAGTGGAAGATTTCCGCAACTGACAAGAACGGAAAAATGATATCTCCGTACCGTTTACGGCAAATATCCAGCCGGAGAATCATGCCAAAAATAGGTATACTACAGGCTCCGCGGGGCAGGCAGGTCAACCATACGGCATCCCGAATTTTCATGATCACAAGCGTGCAAATTCGGGCAAAAACCTCGCTAAATTTCAAACTAAATGAATTTAGCCAAGTAGGGTGGGCAGGTTTTTCATGCCCACGCGGAATATGCGCCAACCACGTGGGCACATAAAACGTGCCCACCCTACGGATCTCGCATGATCGCAACCGTACAAGTTTGGCCGAAGACACCGTTGAATCTCAAACTAAATGGACTTAGGACTCTACAATGAACAAGTTTCTTTCTGTATCAGCAGCACTGGCCACCGTTGCGACCATCGGAGTTTCTGGCTATATGATAGGTCAATCCGATTCGACCGATTCCTCTGGCGAGATAAAAGTAACCATTAACAACGCCATTTCAAACCTATCCCAAGACAAACAAGACCCTGCCAAAGAGTTACTGGAGCCCATACTGGAAATGATTACAGCCCAAAGCAGCGAATCGACAAATTCTAACGACAAAGGTTTAAAAGCGTATGGGGATGATCTAAAAGTAAAACTTGAGGAATTTTCACTGATTTCCTATCAAGCGGCAAAATCTCCATTCATCCCTCCCCAAAAGAAAACTCAATTTTTCTGCGACAATCAATTCAGGTTTTCTTACAAAGGCCTGCAGAATAAAAGAGACACGGAAACCATTCGTTTTACGGTAGAGGGCAACATAGAGTATTTGTATATTGGACAACCCCGAAAATATTTTTCCGGCGATAAGACGCTAGAGATAGTTTATTTGAGTTATGACAGCGCACGAAAAGGCCCAGTTCTGCAATATGCCTGTTTTGACAAATCGTAGCCAGGTAGGGTGGGCAGGTTTTTTATGCCCACGCGGAATATGCACCAATCACGTGGGCACATAAAACGTGCCCACCCTACATGACTTCATCGGTGGGCGGTGCCCAACCTACTCAGGAAATAGTGAGATATGAAATACATTTCCGTCCTTCGCGGAATCAATGTCAGCGGTCAAAAAAAGATCAATATGGCCGATGTTAAATCCCTGTATGAATTGCTGGGATTCCAAGATGTAACAACCTATATCCAGAGCGGTAATGTCATATTCAATGCCTACTCCGAAGATAAAGTCGAATTGAAAAAAAAGATAGAAAAGGCCATCGAAGAAAAATACACCTTTCGTGTGCCTGTCATGATCCGCACCCATCGTGAAATTTCGGACATCATCGACAAAAACCCTTTCGGCCCCATTGACCTGGTCAAAGATGGCTCCAGGGTGTTGCTCACGTTTTTATCCTCACAACCCACGCAAGACAAAATTTCCGACCTTCAACACCATGTTGCCGCACCCGAACAATTGTTCGTGATGGGGGAAGAGGTCTATCTGTATTGTCCGAATGGTTACGGCAAGAGCAAGTTGTCCAATACTTTTCTTGAGAAAAGGCTCGGGGTCGGAGCGACGACCAGAAACTGGAAGTCCGTACTTAAGTTGTATACGCTATCCTTATAACAAAAGCGCATAACAAGGACGCGCATGACGTGAAAAATACACAGAAACAACCACCGACGACACCAGCGAGCTGAACAGTTTGCCAACACCGGTACACAAGACCTGATCGCACCGGTGCGGGCCGAGGCCCGTGGACGCACGATCCAGACTGAGGTGATTGCCACAGCCTAGGAAGGCCGCTGGAGCCATTTCGCCTGGACATGCACACCCTCAGGAAAAGTGGCGTGGCTGCTGTCCAAAGGACAGAAATCCTATTGGCGAGGACATATCTACGGAAATCAGTCTTGAGTGCCCCCATGCCGGGAAAACTCCCCAGTTGCACGAACACCCCCGTGACTCCCCCGTATGCCCGGAAGACTTCAATGACCCTCATTCCCGCGCAGGCAGAAATCCGGAATACCGGTGGTTTCAGGCACTTTGGATTCCAGGCTTCCATTTCATTCTGCCATAAGTGACAGTTTTTTGGGCTTTGGGCAAGTGCCATTCATGTCAAAAATCAGTGATAAACAACCTTGCATAAAACGCGATATCAGCATAGCTTTTACGCCATGCACGTGTTTGCGTTCAATGAATGGAAAAGTCAGGCCAATCACAAAAAACACGGAATTGATTTTATCAACGCCCAGAAGCCCTGGGCTGATCTCTATTTTATAGGGATTCCTGCAAAAATATCTGATAAACCCGGGTTTCTCGTTACCGGCCAAATCAGTGATCAAGGCTGATCTGCGCTAACGACTCACCGAAGGGACAGGATCAGAATCATCTCCGTTCACCGGTCTCGTAAGATAAGAAAAGAAGGGATAGCTATTTATGAATGCCAAGAAACTTGATACTGACTTCGATAGTGGCAAAAATGTTACTGCATCACTCAGCCGCTCAAAGACCAAGCAACCTCTTCAGAAATCAAAGCGAGTCAATGTGGATTTTCCCGTATGGATGATTGAGTCCCTTGACCGGGAAGCAAACCGGCTTGGGGTTACCCGCCAATCCATCATTAAAATCTGGCTTGCCGAGCGCCTGGAGCAGGCCCCATCCAATCATTAGGACATCACCCATTAGGGTATTGCCGATAAACGCACCGGCATGCGCCGCGCCCCCCAGTCACCGGGCGGGCCGTCGATAACACCGGCGCAACGGGTGCCGCAGGTCTTGCAGTGGCCGTCGTGGCTGAGGTGCCAGGTGGAAAGTTCATATCCGTCACGGCCGATGAGTTTTGTGCCGCAGGAATGACAATAGGTGCTCTGCCCGTCGCTGTCGTGCACATTGCCGGTATAGGCGTAGCGCACGCCGTTTTCCATGGCGATGGTGCGCGCCCGGGCGAGGGTTATCGGCGGCGTGGGAGGCACGTCCATCATCTTCCAGTCCGGGTGGAAGGCGGAAAAATGCATGGGCACGTCCGGCCCCAGTTCTTTCACCACCCAGCGGGTCATCTCGTCCAACTCCCTGTCCGAGTCGTTGTAGCCGGGAATCACCAGGGTGGTGATCTCCAGCCACACATCGGTTTCGTGCTTGACGTAGCGCAGGGTGTCCAGCACCGGTTGCAGATGACCGCCGGTAAGCTTGTAATAAAAATCCTCGCTGAATGCCTTCAAGTCGATATTGGCGGCATCCATGTCATGGAAAAATTCCTTGCGTGGCTGTTCACAGATGTAGCCAGCGGTGACCGCCACGGACTTGATGTCCTGCTCCTGGCAGGCGATGGCCGTGTCCACCGCGTATTCAAGAAAAATCACCGGATCGTTGTAGGTATAGGCCACGCTGCGACAACCCAGCTCCTGCGCGGCATCGGCCAGCATCTCAGGCGTGGCGCGGTCGGCCAGGGTATCCATTTCGCGCGATTTGCTCATGTCCCAATTCTGGCAGTATTTGCAAGCCAGGTTGCAACCCGCAGTGCCAAAGGACAGCACCGCGCTACCGGGCAGAAAGTGGTTCAGCGGCTTTTTTTCGATGGGGTCGACGCAGAAGCCACTGGAGCGGCCATAGGTGGTAAGAACGATCTCGTCGCCCTGCCGGGCGCGGACGAAACAAAGCCCCTGCTGACCATCACGCAGCTTACAGTAGCGTGGACAGAGATCACATTGCAGGCGGCCGTCATCCAGCACGTGCCAGTATTCAGTTGCGACAACGAATTCGCTGCCGACAAATCGCCGTTTTTGCATCATCGCCCCCTTGGAATTCCCTGCCTGTATCGCCATCTATTATCCATAGAGTATAGGCGGATTTGGCGTTTAAAAGCCCACCATGCAAAGATGAGGAACCTCCACATGCCCCGCATTCGCCCCCCCGCCGTGGCCGACATGTTCTATCCCGCCGATGCGCAGGAGCTGCAAGGCATGATCAAGCGTTACCTGCACGAGGCCGCAGAAAGCACAGAAACCGCCAGCGTACCCAAGGCCATCATCGTGCCCCACGCCGGCTACGTCTATTCCGGCCCGGTGGCTGCCAGTGCCTATGCGCGCCTGCTGCCGGCACGGCAAAAAATCCGCCGTGTGGTGCTGCTGGGGCCATCGCACCGTGTGCCTCTACTGGGCCTCGCCAGCAGTAGTGCCGATGCCTTCAGCACCCCACTCGGCACCATTCCACTGGATCGCAAGGCCATCGAAGACGTCGAGCAGCTACCGCAAGTGCATCGACTCGACGAGGCCCATACCCTGGAACACAGTCTTGAGGTACAACTACCCTTTCTACAGGACGTGCTGGACGACTTCACGCTGGTGCCGCTGGTGGTGGGCGACGCCTCACCAGCCGAGGTGGCGGAGGTGCTGGAATGGCTGTGGGACGGCCAGGAAACGCTAATCGTAGTTAGTTCTGATCTCAGCCACTATCATGATTACGACACCGCCGGTGTCCTCGACAGCGCCACCTCGCAGGCCATCGAACAATTACAGCTGGAGCGGATTCACGGCGAAAACGCCTGCGGCTGCCGCGCCATCAACGGCCTGCTGTATCTGCTGAAAAAGCGCGCACCAGAACCTGGTCTGCGCGGCCAAACCCTTGATCTGCGCAACTCCGGCGACACCGCCGGACCACGTGATCGCGTCGTGGGATATGGGGCCTATGTCTTTGCATAACACAACATCCAGCAACGAACACGCCCGCCTGTGCGAGGAAGAGCGCGAGCTGTTGCGCAAGGTGGCGCGGGCATCCATTGAACACGGCCTGCAGACCGGCAGACCATTGACGGTGGACAAGACACGCTACCCACGCCCGCTGCGCGAGCCCGGCGCCAGCTTCGTCACTCTCAACGAACACGGCCGGCTGCGCGGCTGTATCGGCAGTCTGGAGGCGATACGCCCACTGGTGGAAGATGTCGCCCACAATGCCTGTGCCGCGGCCTTTTCCGACCCACGCTTCCCACCCTTGCAAGCCCATGAGCTGCCCGGTCTGGATCTGCACATCTCGCTGCTGTCGCCGGCCACACCGATGCAATTCGATTCAGAGGAAGACCTGATCCACCAACTGCGCCCCGGCGTGGATGGTCTGATATTGGAAGACGGTGATCACCGCGGCACTTTCCTGCCGGCGGTATGGGAATCCCTGCCTGATGCGCACGACTTCCTGCAACACCTGAAGCTGAAGGCCGGCCTGCCAGCGGATAGCTGGCCGGACACGATCCGCGTGTCACGTTATGTGACGGAGTCGTTTTAAGAGAGAAATTACACCGCCATCTGTGCGCCGTGCGCACGACATCCTTTTTATTCAGTTCACTAACACTCGCCGGCATCCTGCACAGACCGTGACTGAACATCGCTGGGCACTGCCACCTGCGCTTTTGCGCTCAATCAATAAACCTCAATGTTCACACCTGCCCCGTGAATTCGGCTTGCACACACGGCCATCCAACCAGCGGGCCTGGCTGAGGTTGGCGCCGGTGAAGTCGGTATTTTTCAGCACCGCACCACGCAGGTCGGCATGGCGCAGGTCGGCATCGACGAAGCGGGTATGGCTGAGGTTGGCATTACGCAGGATGGCGTAGGCCATATTCGCACCGCTAAGATTGGCATCACCCAGGTTGCTCTTGCGCAGATTGGTACCCACCAGCGTCGCCCCTTGCAAATCGACGCCGGTCAGATTGCCCAGCGACAGATTGGCATAGGCCAGATCCGCGCCAGTGAATTGTGAACCACGCAGATCGCCACCCGAGAGGTTGGCATTATGCAATCTCGAACCACGCAGATCCATCGACACCAGCTGCACACCTTCCATAAAGCAGTTGTTCCAGTTCACCCAGGGCTGGGGAATGGCATTGCAGTCCGAAAGTTCATGTTCCTCCCAAGGCTGAAAATAGAGCGCGCTACCCACCACGACCGCCAGCAACAGGGCCACCGCCGCGCCGCGCAGAAAGTAGTTCTGCTTACTGTGCTTCGCCGCTTCGGTAATCGCAGTCTTGATCTCGCGATGGCGCAGTATTTCGGATTCTTCCCAGGCCCGCCGGTCATCATCGGAGCAGCGTCGGTCACGCGGCACACCCGCAGAGGTGGTTTCATCCTGGCCACGGCGGTCGCGCGCGGCGCGCTCGTCCTCGCGCATGCGGGCAATCATCAGCCGCTCGTAGGCAGCGGCATCCTGCAAATCAGCCTTCATTTCCTCCGGGATCAACACCGGCACCTCGGACACGGACTGCCAAATCTGCTGATCAACACTGAGTTCATCACATTCACGAATACGCCCCAGCAGGATAAAGCGGGTGATCTGCCCGGCCGGAAAGGGGCCGCGAACCTCGCCGCTCCGGCGCGTATACCATAATTGTCTTGTTTGCATTATTTTTGACCCCTCAGCGGGCTATGATACGAATCTCGATCAATACAGCGGCAGATAGCAACGGTCTATTAACGATCCAAACCAACCATGCAAATTAAGGGCCCACAAACACCATCCGCCCCATCGGCACCCACGGCAACAGGCCCGGCATCCCTGTCGACGGCCGCCATGGTGCAGAGCTGGGGCAGCGGACTGGCACTGCAGGCCAAGGTGACACAAAACCCACGGGCCGGCCCGTGGGT
>JALTPW010000926.1 GCA_026999335.1 Chromatiales bacterium | reverse complement strand
CCGGCAGGCGATCATCACTGCCCATGATAAATTCACCGGCAGGAATTCTCACCATCTCATTGGCTGCATCACCGAAACGGGAAAAACGCGGGTACATAGGAAAACGCATACCGATATCGGGCGGCACGGGTTTGTCCGGTTTCGCAACGCTCGACAGCACCGCCTTCAGTTCAACACCTTGATGCAAGCCCAGCGCCTTCCCCTGACCATGACAGTTGTTACAACTGCCAAGAGTGGAAAACAGGATGGTCTGCAATTCCTGCTTGTTTTCATGACAGCGCAGGCACTGGCTGTCCGCATGGGTGTAACCCTCCTCTGCGCTGACAGAGGACACCATCAATAACACTATACTAGCCAGTCGAAAACAAATGATACACTTTCTTTCTATGTTAGAAAGGACATTCATTGATTTGAAACCGATTGCCCGGAATAAGGTGTTAGTGAAATCCTTTTTCAGAAATGAAGCGGTATCCTTTGCTGCTGGCCAGGTAGTAAATACGCTGATATTGGTCATGAAGCCATATTTCATCACGCAGTGCTGACCTCCAACTGGAACAGGATACCCTCTTGCCCGGCCTCCACCACGGCTGAGCAGGCTACCCAGTGGCCGCTGACAGCCACCAGCTCATCGCCAGCAAACACCAGCGGAATTCGGTTCCGTTGCCAGGGCGGCACAGCGGCCTCCTGAAACAGTTTTTTCAGTGAATGACGGCCCTCGCGACCTGCGACGCAGAGCCTCTCCCCCCCCCGGCGGAAGCGCACGGAAAGTCGTTTCCCCGCCAGGCAATCACGCGATACGCCCGTACCCACAGCCGTCAGCGCCCGCAGCTGACCAAGGCCCGGCAGGGCCAATGGCGCCGACAAATCCCACTCGCACTGCAAAGCGGCATCGAAATCCACAAGGGGGCGCATGACATAAAGGACATCGCGGTAACGCCGCGCCTCGGCCCCCGGCCATCGCACTAGCGGCACCGCATCCCGCGCGGCACCGATCACGCTGCGCCACAACGCCTGCAACTGTGCCTCGGAGGGCACCGGCAATGCCCGTGCATGAATCCAGTCATGCAACACATTACGCGCACGCACTTCACCCAGCGCACGCAGGCCCTTCACAGACAGGGTGTCTGCTGACAGCTGCAGGGGGTGTCGATCGGCCCGTGCCTGCGCCTGCAGAATCTCAGTGGCTTCGGCACAACGGCGCGCACTGCGCGACAGGGTATTGGCCAGCGCGGGAAAGTGCTGTTTCAGCCGGGGCAGTATTTCATGGCGCAGGAAATTACGCTCGAAATGGGTATCGACGTTGCTGTCATCCTCCAACCACGACAGGGCATTGACCTCGGCATAGGCAACAAGGCTTTCACGACGAAAATCCAGCAAGGGACGCGCATGCCAGCCACGGGAGAATGCCGACAACATGGGCATGGCCGCCAACCCTTTTGGGCCTGCGCCGCGCAATAACTGCAACAGGAGGGTCTCGGCCTGATCGTCCTGATGGTGTGCGGTGAGCAGACAATCACCGGGCTCGATCAGCCCGGCCAGGGCTCGATAGCGGGCATTGCGTGCCGCCGCTTCCGGGCTTTCACCCGCGGCCGGAGTCGCATTCACTTCACACAGGGTCAACGGCAGGGACAGTTCGGCACACTGGCGGCCACACCGATCAGCCCACTGCCCCGCTTTCGGGCTGAGGCCATGGTTGACATGCACCACGCCAAGCTGCGGCACATCCAGGTGTTCATGTAGCGCGGCCAAGGCATGCAGCAGTACCAACGAATCCACACCACCACTGAAGGCAATCCAGTAACGGCGGAGTGTGATGTCCGAGGGAAGGGCGTCGCTCAGTGCCTCGGGAGTGAAACGCATAATGAAAAATCGTGGTGTCCAGACGCTACCGCCTAGCGTTCGGTGAAATTGCCGTACTGCATCAGGCGCTGATAGCGGTTTTCCAACAGCTTGTCGAGCGGGATGCTGTCGAGCACGTCAAGATTTTCCAGTAACGCAGCCTTCAGGTTGCTAGCCATGCCATCCAGGTCGCGGTGGGCTCCGCCCAGTGGTTCGTTGACGACCTGATCCACCAGTTCCAGTTCCTTGAGTCGCTCGGAAGTAATGCCCATCACCTCGGCAGCCGTGGAGGCCTTTTCCGCGCTCTTCCACAGAATGGTGGAACAGCCCTCGGGAGAGATGACCGCATAGGTGCCGTATTGCAACATCAGCAGACGGTCGCCGACGCCGATGGCCAGCGCACCACCGGATCCCCCCTCGCCAATCACGGTACAGATAATGGGGGTCTTGAGCTGTGCCATGATGAACAGGTTGCGGGCGATGGCTTCGCTCTGTCCGCGTTCCTCGGCATCGATGCCGGGATAGGCACCGGGAGTATCGATGAAGGTGAGGATCGGCATCTTGAAACGCTCGGCCATTTCCATCAGACGCTTGGCCTTGCGGTAACCTTCGGGGCGCGGCATGGCAAAGTTGCGCTTGAGTTTTTCCGTGGTGTCGCGGCCCTTTTGCTGGCCAACCACCATTACTGGCCGACCCTCGAGACGTGCCACACCACCGACGATGGCGGAGTCATCGGCATAGGCGCGATCACCGTGCAGTTCTTCAAAATCGCTGAACATGCGCTCGATATAATCCAGCGTATAGGGACGCTGGGGGTGCCTAGCCATCTGCGAAACCTGCCAGGGGGTGAGTTTGGAGAAGATGGATTCGGTGAGTTCGCGGCTTTTGGTTTGCAAGCGCGAAATCTCTTCGGTGATATTGATTTCGGCATCGGAACCCACGTAGCGAAGCTCTTCGATTTTGGCTTCCAGCTCGGCGATGGGTTGTTCAAATTCGAGGAAATGCATGTTCATGGGGAATAACCAGAGGTATTGGGTTGCAAAAGATAGGGGCGATTTTACCTGTTTTAGTAGAAGACTGCTTTAGTTTAGTTGCCGGGTTCGGAAGGAGGTATAGCAAAACGGCATAATGGATACAGAGAAGCACCGTAGGCGCGGGCCATGCCCGCGATTGTGGACAAATGAGGAAGCCACAGAGAGTACAGAGCCGCCCTAACCCACCTTCGAGTTTTTTGACAACAATACACAAAAAAAATATAAAAAAACAATAAGTTATATTAACCAGCAGGGTCATTATGGCACGATATATTTTTCAGTTGTGGGAGCGCAGGCTCAGCGACACCGGAGCGGCAAATGAACATTCGAGGAACCTGCCCCAGACCGATAGCCAATACAATCTCTCGCCAACAGCCCCACAAGCCAGAATATTGGCACTACAAAGCCATCGCGGGCATGGCCCGCTCCTACCAGAGACACAGGGTATTGCCCGTTTCAATACTCAATCCGCACACTGCCCTCACCAGCCAGCTCGGTAATGCGGCGCAGCAACTCGTCGCTGGGACGCACGCGCCAGTCAGGACCGAGGGTGAGCTGGGCCCGGGCGTCGCAACGGTGGTATTCCACCCGCACCGCACAGCGGCCCTCGCGGAACGGCGTCAGCACCTGCGCCAGATCCTGCACGAAACCATTCACCGCCTGCGCCTGCTTGAGCGTCAGCACCAGCCGCTTGGCGAAGGATTCACGGGCGTTGTCGATGTCATACACCTGGCGTGCACTCATCTTGATGCCGCCAGAATAATCGTCCACGCTCACCTCACCCTCCACCACCACCAGGCGATCCTTCACCAACAGGTCACGGTAGTGCTGATAGGTGTCGGAAAATACCGCCAGTTCCAGCCGGCCACTGCGGTCGTCCAAAGTGACAAAGGCCATGCGGTCGCCGCGGCGGGTATTCATGGTACGCATGGCCACCACCAGCCCGGCGACGATGATGGTCTGCTCACCGCTGGGATTGAGGTCACAGATGCGGTGGCTGATGATACCGGCCAACTCGGCCTCGTAGCGGTCGATGGGGTGGCCGGTGAGGTACAGGCCGAGGGTCTCTTTTTCGCCATTGAGACGGATTTCGTCGTCCCAGTCCGGGGCGTCGATGAAGGTGCCGGTGGCACTCTGCTCCGGCTCCATAAGGGCGAACATGTCGTTTTGCCCGGCGGCGGTATCCTTGTGACGCTGTTCGGCCATCTGCACGGCGGTGTCCAGGGTCGCCATCAGGGTGGCGCGGTTGACACGCGCCTTCCCTGGCGCGTGCCCTTCGGGCGCACTGCGTGCGTCCCGTTTCTCTCCCGAAGAAACGGTGGGGCCAGAGCTGGAACCAGAGTTGAGGCCAAGGTTGTCGAGGGCACCGGCGCGGATCAAGGCCTCGAGGGTGCGGCGGTTGGCCTTTTTAAGATCGATGCGCTGGCAGAAATCGAACAGATCCTTGAACGGACCGTCCTCTTCACGACTGTTGATAATGCCCTCGATAGCGCCCTCGCCCACCCCCTTCACCGCGCCCAGGCCGTAAAAAATGGCCGTGTCGTCCTTCACCGTGAACTTGTAGTGGCTGGTGTTGACATCGGGTGACACCACCTCCAGTTGCAGCTCGCGGCATTCTTCGATGAGGGTCACCACCTTGTCGGTGGTATCCATATCGGCGGACATCACTGCAGCCATGAAGGCCGCCGGGTAATGGGCCTTGAGCCAGGCGGTCTGATAGGACACCAGCGCATAGGCTGCGGAGTGTGATTTGTTGAAGCCGTAACCGGCGAACTTCTCCATCAGGTCGAAGATGTAAGTAGCGGTCTTTTCCGCCACCCCCTGCGCCAGCGCGCCCTCGGTGAAGATCTCACGCTGCTTGGCCATCTCCTCCGGCTTTTTCTTACCCATGGCGCGGCGCAGCATGTCGGCGCCGCCGAGGGTGTAACCGGCCAGCACCTGAGCGATCTGCATCACCTGTTCCTGATAGAGGATGACGCCATAGGTGGGTTCGAGGATGTATTTGATATCCGGGTGCGGATATTCCGCCTTCTTGCGTTTGTGCTTGACGTTGATGAAGTCGTCCACCATGCCCGACTGCAGCGGCCCCGGGCGAAACAGGGCCACCAGGGCGATAATGTCCTCAAAGTCATCCGGCTGCAGGCGCTTGATGAGATCCTTCATGCCGCGTGATTCCAGCTGAAATACGGCCGTGGTCTGGCAGGCCTTGAGCAAGGCAAAGGCGGCCTTGTCATCCAGCGGAATGGTCTCGATATCGGGCCGGGCATCCCTGCCTTTCTGCTTCTCGATATTGTCCAGCGCCCAGTCGATGATGGTCAGGGTGCGCAGACCGAGAAAATCGAACTTGACCAGACCCACCGCCTCCACATCGTCCTTGTCGAACTGACTGACAATGCTGTCCCCCCCCTGTTCGCAGTACAGTGGGCAGAAGTCCGTGAGCTTGGTCGGCGCGATGACCACGCCACCGGCATGTTTGCCGGCGTTGCGCGCCAGCCCTTCCAGCTTCTTCGCCATCTCGATGAGGCTGGCCACCTCCTCGTCGTCGGCAATCAGCTGTGCTAACGGCTCCTCCTGGGCAATGGCTTTTTCCAGACTGATGCCCACCTCGAAGGGGATCATCTTGGAGATGCGGTCGACGAAGCCATAGGGGTGGCCCATGACACGGCCCACGTCGCGCACCACCGCCTTGGCAGCCATGGAGCCGTAAGTAATGATCTGCGAGACCTTGTCGCGCCCGTAGAGGCCGGCCACATAATCGATGACGCGGTCACGGCCCTCCATGCAGAAATCGACGTCAAAGTCGGGCATGGAGACACGCTCGGGGTTAAGGAAACGTTCGAACAGCAGGTCATATTCCAGCGGATCGAGGTCGGTAATGGTCAGCGCATAGGCCACCAACGAACCGGCGCCGGAACCACGCCCCGGGCCCACCGGCACGCCGTTATTCTTGGCCCAGCGGATGAAATCGGCGACGATCAGGAAGTAGCCGGGAAAACCCATGCCGTTGATGACGTCCAGCTCGATCTCCAGACGTTCGTCGTAGGGCTTGCGTTTCTCCGCGAAATCAGCGGCGTTGCGATCAAACAGCTTGTCAAGCCGGGCCTCCAGGCCTTCTTGTGACTGCTGGCGAAAAAATTCTGCCTCGGTCATGCCCTCGGGAATCGGAAAGTCGGGCAGGAAATTCTCACCCAGGATCAACTCGACGTTGCAACGCTTGGCGATCTCCAGTGTGTTTTCCAATGCCTCGGGGATGTCGGCAAACTGCTCGGCCATCTCCACCGGGGTGCGCAGATACTGCTGCGGTGAATAATTCTTCGGCCGTCGCGGGTCGTCCAGAGTACGTCCGTCGTGGATGCAGACGCGCGTCTCATGGGCGTCAAAATCGTCGGTCTGCAAAAAACACACATCATTGGTGGCCACCACCGGCAGCTCCGCCGCCTGGGCCAGGGCCACAGCGGCGTGCAGATACTCTTCCTCTCCGGGACGGCCGGTACGCTGCAATTCCAGGTAGTAACGATCCGGGAACAGATGCCGCCAGTGGGCCAGGCAATGCCAGGCGCGTTCCTGATCGCCGGCCAGCAGCGCGCGGCCAACATCACCATCGCGACCACCGGAGAGGGCGATCAAGCCATCCGTCTGCCCCTCCAGCCACGACGATTCGAGGATGGGAATGCCACGCTGCTGACCCTCGGTATAGGTGCGCGACACCAGTTGGGTGAGGTTGCGGTAGCCTTCATTGGTCTGGCACAACAGCACCAGCCGGTGGGGCCGCATCGGCTCATCGTCATTGGCCAGCCACATGTCCACGCCAATGATGGGTTTTACGCCGCGCGCAATGGCCGCACGGTAGAACTTCACCATGGAAAACAGGTTACTCTGATCGGTGACGGCAACGGCGGGCATGCCCTGCTCCGCCACCGTATTCACCAACGGTTTGACGCGCAGAATGCCATCGACGAGGGAGTATTCGGTATGACAGCGGAGGTGGACGAAGGCTGGACTCATGGGCGCAAGTTTCCGCCCTCAGGCGGGGAACTTCAAGACTTGACAGCGCGCAGGGAAGCGGCAAAGGCGGTTCTTCGGCAAGCCACGGGATAGGGAGTTCTCCCACCCCGCATTGGCCCCAGCTTGTGCAGCAGCAAAAGTAAGCGCCCTTTAATTTTTTTAATTTCTTGGGATCAAATTCCCTGTAGCTTGCTGCGACTAGCGTCATTCCGGCCTGTTTTAGCCGCAAGCCAGAAATGGCCGCTCGCCAAGCTGCGGACGGTGCAGATTTTTTATGCAGACGCCTAAGTGTTTGAACTGGCAGTACAATACACGAAATGGCACT
>JALTPW010000925.1 GCA_026999335.1 Chromatiales bacterium | reverse complement strand
GATACGGTCATTCTTCCAGGCGGAGATCTGCCACTGCATCTCGCTGGCCTGGTCGTCGCCATCGAAAGCGCGGCGCATCAGTTCTTTGATCAACTGCTGCACATCCTGTGCATCATAGATGGAAAAACCGGGCTTGAGACCGACGTGGGCGTGCTCACGCTTGAGGATATTCAAACCCAGGTTGTGAAAAGTGGAAATGCGCATGCCACGACGGTACCTGGCCTCCAGCTGATCGGTCAGGCGCGACTGCATCTCGCGTGCCGCCTTGTTGGTAAAAGTCAGGGCAGCGATGTGGAAACCCTTGAGGTCACACCGTTTGACCAGGTGCACAATCTTCTGGGTGATCACGCGGGTCTTGCCGGAACCAGCGCCAGCCAGCACCAACAACGGGCCATCGATGTAGCGCACCGCCTCTTTCTGGCGGGGATTGAGATCGGACATGGAGTTCTGGCTCGATGAAATGCGGCTGACTATTCTACCTGTTCCGGCCCAGCGATAAACGACGCCATCCACAAATTTCCCCGCTAAGTTTCTATGCAGCCTTCAGAAGGCTTGCAGTAGCTGTCGAAAAATACTATATTTCGAAACATGTCGAATAATAGTATTAAAAGCCACCTTGGCAACCAGCGACTGGCCGAGGCGTTCAAGGCCCTGTCCAATCCCAACCGGCTGAAGATATTTCAGCAGCTCATGGATTGTTGCACGCCGGGTACGGTGTGCTCAGCGGAGGCAGTGACCAAAAGTTGTGTGGGTGACCTCGGTAACGGATTGGACATTGCGCCGTCGACACTGTCGCATCACATCAAGGAACTGAGCCGCGCCGGTCTTATTCGCATGGAGCGTCGAGGCCAACATGTGGACTGCTGGATCGATCCTGGCATCCTCGAACAGCTAAGCCAGTTTTTTAAAGGTGATCTAAACCCATAATCCTAGATTAATCAGCTGACCGCTTCGAGGCACGCCTAAGTGCATGATAATAAAGAAGCTCACCTAGGATAATGCCAAAAACCCTAACCCCGACCAACGAACAGGAGCATCATCATGGAGCAGAAAACCCACGACGAGATTCGCCAGCACGTGCGCGACAGCTACGCTCAGGTAGCCGAGGCCAGCAATGAAGGTGATGGCTGCGGCATCGAATCCAGCTGCTGCGGCGTATCTGACGACGACGCCATCAACACTCTCATCTCCACCCGCCTGGGTTATTCAGAAGACGACCTGCAACAGGTACCGGAGGGCGCCGATATGGGCCTGGGCTGCGGCAATCCACGCGCCATCGCCAGCCTCAAGGCCGGTGAGACGGTGGTGGATCTGGGCAGCGGCGGCGGCTTCGATGCCTTTCTCGCCGCGCAGGAAGTGGGCAAATCCGGCCACGTCATCGGCGTCGATATGACCCCCACCATGCTCAGCAAGGCACGCGCCAATGCCGACAAAGGCCAATACACACAGGTGGAATTCCGCCTCGGCGAGATCGAGCACCTACCAGTGGCCGACAACAGCGTCGATATCATCATCTCCAACTGCGTCATCAATCTCTCACCCAACAAGGCGCAAGTGTTCGCCGATGCCTTCCGCATTCTCAAGCCTGGCGGCCGGCTGGCCATCTCCGACGTGGTGGCCAGTGCCGAAATGCCGGCAGCGATGAAGAACGATCCGCAGTTGCATGCCGGCTGTATGGCCGGCGCGGAACTCATCGACGACCTCGAACGCATGATCGTTGACGCTGGCTTCTGCAGCGTACGCATCGCCCCCAAGGACGAGTCCCGCGACTTCATCAAGGACTGGGCGCCCGGCCGTGGCATGGAAGACTATGTCCTCTCCGCCACCATCGAGGCGGTAAAACCCGGTGGCGGTTGCTGCTGAAGCAAGGGAACGGGCCATGCCCGCGATTAAGATGGCGGAAAAACAATAAACTTGTGGGAGCGGCTTCAGGTATTTTTTCCGACAACAACAATCAACACGGAGGTCGCAGAGACACAGAGAATGCAAAAAAAACCTGCAAAAATCTCTGCGTACTCTGTGCCTCCGTGACCTTTGCGTTGCATGCCAATTTCGCTTAAAACCCATCGCGGGCATGGCCCGCTCCTACGGCAGACTCAGCGCCTGCCTTGCGCTTCAAGGCAGTCTGCAACAAAAACTCGACAGGCGGGAAAACAATCAATTTATCGGCGACCTCGAACGCATGACCGCCGAGGCCGGCTTCTGCGACGTGCGCATCACCCCCAAGGACGAATCCCACGACTTTATCAAGGACTGGGCGCCCGGCCGTGGCATGGAAGACTATGTCCTCTCCGCCACCATCGAGGCGGTAAAACCCGGTGGCGGTTGCTGCTGAAGCAAGGGAGCGGGCCCTGCC
>JALTPW010000924.1 GCA_026999335.1 Chromatiales bacterium | reverse complement strand
TGGTTCTTCGTCCGATCATGTGGATTTAACGATCTATGGCATCTGTCAACAAAACAGCTGTTTCCGGAAATGCATTGGCGAGCTTCTTGTCCATTGTGACCAGACGGGTGTTGAAGTTCTTCGCCAGTGCAATGAATTCACAATCGTATGCTGAAGCCGTGCTGCTGTTTACCACGCTCAGAATATCGAGGGAACTGATGTCATATTCCTTGTCCTGTAGCAGTTCTTCCATCGCCGATTGAATGCGAATGGCCTCGTCAAAGGTCATGAGAGACTGGCGTAAATACAAGGCCAGGACATTGCGCAGTTCGCTTCGCCACAGTTGCGGGGCAACCCAATCTGAATCCTTGAGTAATAGCTGTTCCGCCAGTTCCGTGTATGGCGATGGGATGCCCAGATAGGCGATCACATGGGTGTCGGCAACGATTATGGGCGGTCTTCGTCGATGGCCTGCTGTAGTTCTTCGAGGCTGATGGCGTCCGGGTCGATGTGCGGCCGTATGCTGCGCAGATGGGCCAGCCGCTCTTGCGGGCTTACCTTTCTGGGTTTCAGTACCGTTTCCAGGCAATTGATCAATTCGCTGTTGATGGATCGACGGTGTGCACGGGCGGCGGTTTTAAGCTGTTCGTAGAGATCGTCCGGGATGTTCTTTAGGGTGACGGTTGCCATGGGAAAGCGCCTGTTGTTAACATGGAATCATTTTGGTTCCATTTTGATTTTTTTCAAGGCGGAGGTCGGGGAGGCGGCTCGATCCAGCAAGTAGCCTGGGTTGAGCGTAGCGAAACCCGGGAGTTTATCGCACCGGCTCCCCCGGGTTTCGCAGGCTCAACCCAGGCTACGTTTCCGCAAGGTAATTTTTTCCGCTGTGCTGTACTCAACCACTACCTGTGTTCGCGGGTATGCCAGATTCTGAGTACATACAGAGTATCGCTGATTAATTCATAACGCATCCCATACCGCCTGATGAGAAGACGACGAACCTCACGTCCTTCAAATTCATCAAGGCGCTCACCGATGCGTGCTGGGGCCTTCGTCAAGGATTGAATGGTCTGGGCCGCAGCTTGCGGGTTTGCTGAGGCAAGAAATTCATAGAGGCGGCTCAAGTTGGCAATTGCTCTGTTGGTTCAGTTTGATGTCCATCAACGGGGAGGGGCAGGGGATTGCCGCTATCCAGACTTTCCGCCCAGACCTGAACGGTCTGGTGCTCAATGACGTTTCCACTGTCGACGTCGGCCAATGCCTCAAGTGTCAGACGGTGGCGTTCCTCTTCCTGATCGACCCAGGCCTTGGATCGTTCAAGGCGCTGCGCCAGATCTTTGACTTTCTCGGCCAGCGGCAGAGGTATGTGTGCGCTGACAACCTTGGTTTCTATGATGTTCCTCCAGTCAATATCAATCACCTTTCAATCATAGTTAACCGCGCTGGGTTGGACAACGCGAGTTGTCCGGTTCGCGGCTCATTCGCGTAAATGCTAATATTCGCCACAGACCTTTCGGGAAACCCCGATTTTTTTAGGGTTTCATCATCCTTTTACAAGCGTTTTCTGGAGTTTTCATGGCCTTTGAAAAGATCACCGTACCCGCTGATGGCGAAAAAATCACCGTCAATGATGATGGCTCGCTGAATGTGCCGGCGCGTCCTGTCGTGCCCTTCATCGAGGGTGATGGCATCGGTGTGGATGTGACACCGGCCATGCGCCGGGTGGTCGATGCGGCCGTGGAGAAGGCCTATAACGGCGGGAAATCCATTGCCTGGATGGAGGTGTATGCCGGCGAGAAAGCCAATAATCTGTACGGCGGCGATGTGTGGATGCCGGAAGAAACCCTGCAAGCTGTAAAGGAGTTCGTGGTCTCCATCAAAGGCCCGCTGACCACCCCGGTCGGTGGCGGCATCCGTTCGCTGAACGTGGCCCTGCGCCAGGCGCTGGATCTGTACGTCTGTTTGCGCCCGGTGCGCTATTACGACGGCACGCCCAGTCCGCTGAAACAGCCGGAATTGACCGACATGGTGATTTTTCGCGAGAATTCCGAGGACATCTACGCCGGCATCGAATACGCCGAAGGTACGCCGGAGGTGAAAAAGCTTATCGACTTCCTGCAACATGAAATGGGCGCGACCAAGATCCGCTTTCCCGAGAGTTCCGGCATCGGCATCAAGCCCGTATCGCGCGACGGCACGCGCCGTTTGGTGCGCAAGGCCATCCAGTACGCCATCGACAATGATAAAGCCTCCGTGACTCTGGTGCACAAGGGCAATATCATGAAGTTCACCGAGGGCGCCTTCAAGGAATGGGGCTATGAGCTGGCCAAGGAGGCGTTCGGCGCAGTGGAGATCGATGGTGGGCCATGGTGTGCCTTCAAGAACCCCGATACCGGCCGCGACATCGTGGTCAAGGATGTGATTGCCGACGCCTTTCTGCAACAGATCCTGCTGCGCCCGGCGGAGTACGACGTGATTGCCACCCTCAACCTCAATGGCGACTATATCTCCGACGCCCTGGCGGCGCAGGTGGGCGGTATCGGCATTGCGCCGGGGGCCAATCTGTCCGACACCGTGGCCATGTTTGAGGCCACCCATGGCACCGCGCCCAAGTATGCCGGCAAGGATCAGGTGAATCCCGGTTCGCTGATACTTTCCGCCGAAATGATGCTGCGCCACATGGGCTGGACGGAGGCTGCCGATCTCATTATCAAGGGCATGTCCGGCGCCATTCAGGTCAAGACCGTGACCTATGATCTGGAGCGCCTGATGGACGATGCAACGCTACTGAGCTGTTCCGGCTTTGGTGCGGCCGTCGTCGATAACATGTAGATTTTATATGGTTTTTTTCGCGTATGGTGCCGCCCAGGGTGAACCTCGGCAACGCTGTGCGGTCTTATTTTGAAAGCAGAAATAGGCCTGTAGGGGCTGTTTCATCGACTAAACTCAGGGTGTATGGCCAAGGATAAAAATACTTTCGATGACGGGCATGATGATGGACTGGCGGTCGCGGAGGCCAGACCGAGGCTGAAAAAGCCACCCATGTACAAGGTGATGCTGCTGAACGATGATTTTACGCCGATGGAGTTTGTCGTTCACGTGCTCGAGCAGTTTTTCCGTATGGATCGTGCCAAGGCCACTCGCGTGATGCTCAATGTGCACACGCAGGGCAAGGGGTTGTGTGGTGTCTTCGTGCGCGAAATTGCCGAGACCAAGGTGGCGCAGGTGAATGAATATGCACGCAGCAACAACCATCCCCTGTTGTGTTCGATGGAAGTGGCCTGAGATGTGCAAGTGGATTGCCTGTATGACAGCACAAGTCCACGATTGCAAAGAGGTGAACCCATGTTAAGCCATGAGCTGGAAGTCAGTCTCAACCTCGCTTTCAAGGAAGCGCGGGAGCAGCGGCACGAATTCATGACCGTCGAGCACCTGTTGCTCGCCCTGATTGACAACCCTGCGGGCAGTGGTGCCTTGCGGGCCTGTGGCGCCAATCTTGAAGCGCTACGTGACGAACTCGTCGAGTTTCTGACGGAAAACACCCCTTTGTTGCCCGAGGATGACGAGCGTGAGATCCAGCCGACGCTGGGTTTTCAGCGCGTGCTGCAGCGCGCCGTGTTCCAGGTGCAGTCTTCGGGCAACAAGGAAGTCACTGGTGCCAACGTGCTGGTGGCCATGTTCAGCGAGCAGGAGTCTCAGGCGGTGTACTTCCTCGGCCGGCAGAATATCGCCCGTCTCGATGTGGTGAACTACATTGCTCACGGTATCTCCAAGATCGAAGACGGCGATGCCGATGCCCTGCCGCCCTCGCAGGATGAGGAGCTGGAAGGCGAAGGCAACGCCAAGAGTGCGCTGGAGGCCTATGCCAGCAATCTCAACCAACTGGCCATGCAGGGCAGGATAGACCCGCTGATCGGCCGTAAGGCAGAGATCGAGCGTACCCTGCAGGTGTTGTGCCGTCGGCGCAAGAATAATCCGCTGTTCGTTGGCGAGGCCGGGGTGGGCAAGACCGCGCTGGCCGAGGGTCTGGCGAAGCAGATTGTCGATGGCGAGGTGCCGGAAATTCTTGCCGGTAGCACGATCTATTCGCTGGATCTGGGCGCGTTGCTGGCGGGCACGAAATACCGTGGTGACTTCGAGAAACGTCTCAAGGCGGTGCTGGCTCAGCTGCACAAGGAAAAGGATTCGATCCTTTTCATCGACGAGATCCACACCATTATTGGCGCCGGCGCGGCCTCGGGCGGCGCCATGGATGCCTCCAACCTGATCAAGCCGGTTCTGGCCTCGGGTGAGTTGAAGTGCATTGGTTCGACGACATATCAGGAATATCGTGGCATTTTCGAGAAAGATCGTGCCCTGGCGCGACGCTTCCAGAAGATCGATCTGCCCGAGCCGACCTTGGAGGAAACGGTGCAGATTCTTACCGGCCTCAAGTCACGCTTCGAGGCGCACCACGAGGTGCGTTTCACCAAACAGTCCCTGCGTACCGCCGCTGAACTGGCTGAACGTTACATCGGTGAGCGCCACCTGCCGGACAAGGCCATCGATGTCATCGACGAGGCGGGCGCCGTGCAGCGTCTGGCCGTGCCGTCCAAGCGCAAGAAGACCATCGGTGTGAAAGATATCGAGGCGGTGGTGGCGAAGATGGCGCGCATCCCGCCCAAGCAGGTCAGCGTCTCTGACAAGGAGGGACTGCGCAATCTGGATCGCAACCTCAAGCTGGTGGTGTACGGGCAGGATGAAGCCATCGGTACCCTGGCCTCCGCCATTAAAATGGCGCGTGCCGGGCTGGGCAATGAAGACAAGCCCATGGGCTCCTTCCTGTTTTCCGGCCCCACCGGTGTGGGCAAGACCGAGGTGACGCGTCAGTTGGCGAAGATCATGGGTATCGAGCTGATACGTTTCGATATGTCCGAATACATGGAACGCCACACTGTGTCGCGGCTGATCGGTGCGCCGCCCGGCTATGTCGGCTTTGACCAGGGCGGCCTGTTGACCGAGGAAATCAACAAGCATCCGCACGCGGTGGTGCTGCTGGATGAGGTCGAAAAGGCCCATCCGGATGTCTTCAATCTGCTGCTGCAGGTGATGGATCACGGTACCCTGACCGACACCAATGGCCGCAAGGCGGATTTCCGCAACGTGATCCTGGTGATGACCACCAATGCGGGTGCGGAAAGCATGAGCCGCAGCTCCATCGGCTTCACCAAGCAGGATCACAGCAGCGATGGCATGGAGGCCATCAAGCGGATCTTCACCCCGGAATTCCGCAATCGCCTGGACGCCATTATCCAGTTTCAGCCCCTGGATAGCGCCACCATCGGCCATGTGGTGGACAAGTTCCTCTACGACCTGGAGGCCCAGCTGGAAGAGAAAAAAGTGGTGTTGCGTGTAGACGAGTTGGCGCGTGAATGGCTGGCTGAACACGGCTATGACGAGAAGATGGGCGCGCGACCCATGGCGCGCGCGATCCAGGATCGCATCAAAAAACCGTTGGCCGAGGAGCTGTTGTTCGGTCAATTGGCCGAGGGTGGCAAGGTCACCATCAGCGAGAAGGATGGCGAGCTGGTGTTCGACATCGCCTCCAGCGAAGAGGTGGTGGCGGAGGAGGTGCTGTAAGCACCTGCCAATCAATGTTCCGCGGGGGGCTTCATTGAATCTCTTGGGGGTTCTATTCCCCGCCGCTTGCGGCGAACGAACGCTGACAATGCGAAACGAGCCAATGCTTCTGAATACCCCGCCCCTTGGGGCGGGGATGTTTATTTGAGAAGCCCCTTGGAAACGCGCTATCCGAAACACAAACGCCCGGCGATGTTCGGGCGTTCTGCTGTGTGGCGCTTAACGCCGCTACGGTTTTGTCAATCGTGCACTAGCGGGCGCGGAAGGTGATGCGGCCCTTGGACAGATCATAAGGGGTCAGCTGCACGGTCACTTTGTCGCCGGTGAGGATGCGGATGTAGTGCTTGCGCATTTTGCCGGAGATATGTGCGGTCACTATGTGACCGTTCTCCAGTTCCACCCGGAACATGGTATTCGGCAGGGTGTCGATTACCGTGCCTTCCATTTCGATGCTTTCTTCTTTTGCCATTGCTTGATTTGAACCAGTCTACTGTCGTGGGCGGGGAGTGTCTGCTGCCTAACTGAACACCCTACGCCAGGATAAAATTCAGGGCGGCATGATGCCTGAAAATACGCCAATAAGGAACCTTTTACTGCAAGAGTGCGTTATGGAGGGGTGCCCGGCCAAAAATCACGGGGGCTGAAATCATTATCATGATTAAGAAACCTTTAAGGAATATACAGGAGACTACACTCGCAGCAGGTTGTTTTGGTACGAAATAGATTGGGCCAGGTTTTCGGGACAGCAGGAGAATAATCGGGAGTCCGTTCCCTGGGGTGAGTATCGCTTATTTTTTGCCGGATGACTGTTTTCAGGCGCAGATGGCGTGTTTCCAAGGGGTCTGCAGCCAACCCACGGTGGGATGGACAGCATCCTGTGAAATCAGCAGTTCCATGCCCAGTAGCTCAGTGACGGCAGCGAAGTCGTTTGGATTTTCCAGTTGTTGCTTCAGGCATTCGAGATGAGCGTAGTTCATGTGCAGCGTATTCGGGCTGTAGCCGTGTTTCTTTTCGAATTCCTGACTGACGTTGTAGATATAGCTCAACATTGGATTGCCCCTGTGATCAGGAGGCTGTACCGCACGCCCCGGGTGAATTTGCTTGTACTTACCCGTTGTTATCGTCCAGTTGGCAGGGAGCAATAGGGTGTTGAGAACACCTCCTGGCCGCGGTCAGGTAAGTTTCCTGGTCTGGCTGCTTAAAACTTATTGAAATACCTGGTTTTTATTTTATTCAGGTTCATCGAGGTTCCTAAATATATGTGCACCCCGGATCCTATGTATGGAATGCATTGACATTATCGTGAAAACATTCGTAAAAAAAATGAACATATTCACACTCAAAATGCCTGATTTGCACGCGCCACTGTTGCCGTCGCGTCCTGCGATGGCCTTGATGGTGGGTCTGTGCGCAGTGCAGCCAGCTGTTTCTGCGCCTGTCGTGAAGGTTTTGTCGAACCCCGGCGCAGAGCATCGTGCGGCGGTGGCCCAGGCGCGCCAGGGAGACTATGAGGCGGCATTGAAACGTCTGACGGCCTTGCTGACGGCCTACCCCGAAAACCCGGTATTTCGCTACGACTACATGAGTGTCCTCGCTTGGGCGGGGCGGGATGAAGAAGTGC
>JALTPW010000923.1 GCA_026999335.1 Chromatiales bacterium | reverse complement strand
GAAATCGCGGGTGCCGCAAAACACCGCCGTCGCGGCAACTTATACCAGCAGCCACCATCGACGCAAGCAACAAGCGCAAATAAACCGCAAAGATTTTATCCCTGCAAACAGACGCTTGCACATTTGCGGGCTGAAGGAAAAGAAGAACTGAGCGAGCCGAAAAGGGCCCCGCGCCAGGGAACATGAAGATGGCTGGCGGACTAGGATTCGAACCTAGATTAGTGGAGTCAGAGTCCACTGTCCTGCCGTTAGACGATCCGCCAGTAATGGAGACCGGGAAGGCCCGGAACATCACCACACCGAACAGGTTCGGCATGCACCGCCGGGCCCCTTGAGGAACCCGGCCGTAACAACAACTTAACGCTTGGAGAACTGCGGACGCTTGCGCGCCTTGTGCAACCCCACTTTCTTGCGCTCGACCTGGCGAGCATCACGCGTCACCAGACCGGCACGACGCAGCGGTGAACGAAAAGTCTCGTCATACTCGATCAGTGCGCGGGTAATGCCATGACGAATGGCCCCGGCCTGTCCACCATTACCACCGCCGGAAACAGTGACATTGATGTCAAAATTCTCTGACATTTCGACAACCTGCAAAGGCTGCCGAATCACCATGCGGGCGGTCTCACGACCAAAATACTCATCCAAAGGACGGGCATTGACGGTAATACCGCCAGAACCTGACTTGAGGAAGACACGCGCCGTAGAACTCTTGCGACGACCGGTACTGTAATACTGTTTATCTGCCATGATGCTCTCTATTCGCCTTTACTGTCTGTTCGCGAGATAAGGATTAGATTTCCAGCGGCTTCGGCTGCTGGGCGGCGTGCTGGTGCTCTGAACCCGCATAGACCTTCAGCTTGCGGAACATGGCGCGGCCCAGCGGATTCTTGGGCAGCATGCCCTTGACCGCCAACTGGATAATGCGCTCAGGAGCGGCGTCCACCAGCTTTTCAAACGTAGTGGTTCTCAGGCCGCCGACATAACCGGTGTAGTGGCGGTAGAGCTTGTTCTTGGCCTTGTTGCCAGTCACACGCACCTTGCCAGCATTGACAACCACGATGTAGTCGCCGGTGTCCACATGAGGGGTGTACTCGGGCTTGTGCTTGCCACGCAGGCGACGAGCGATCTCCGTGGCCATACGCCCCAGCGTCTTGCCTGTCGCGTCGATCACGAACCAATCACGCTCAACCTCGGCGGGTTTCGCACTAAACGTCTTCATATCGGCCTGTACTCCAAAAGAATCGGCTTGGAAAAGGCGCAAAATAGTACGGATTGCCTGCGCCACTGTCAAGGGTGTGCCACACAAAAAAGCGCGACCAAAGGGCCGCGCAATAAAACCACCAGAAGGAAAATTCCCCATCCAGGGAAGATCGGTCGGACACTAGCACCGGCCCGTCCTATCACATGACAACCCTGCAATCCTCAACGAGGAATCAAACGGCAACAGTCACCAGCGATTGCTTCTGATCCTGTGATATAAAATTTTCTTTGTCAAGCAAAAGTAATATTTGCGATAGACCCTACCTGAATCCGTGACTTCAGACTCTTCTCAAACAACAAAGAACAGCCGAAAAAGACGCCCCGCTATCTGCAGGCCTGCGCTCCATCAAGCCAATCCTCACCCCCAGGCACGCACAATACGTTCCCGCAACGGGACGAGTCGAGCGTGAAAAAAATGGCCTGCATCATCGAGACACTCATAAATCGGACGCCACGGCTGTTGCTCCACCCAAAGCGAAACGCTGTCGGGATTCACCACCTCATCGGCCCCTCCCTGAATTACCATCCACGGCACGTCGACACCACCATCCCGGGCAAACTCAAACCTATCCACCGGCGGCGCCACCAACAACAGCCGTTCCGCGCCGACCTCCCGATACCCCGAGTAGGCGACAAAAGAACCAAAGGAAAAGCCCGCCAGCCACAGCGGTGAACCGGCAAAATATCGTCGCATCCATCTGACCACCGCCAGCATGTCCTGCACTTCGCCTACAGCGTGATCAAACTGTCCGTCCGAACCACCAACACCGCGAAAATTGAAACGCAGGGTCATCACCCCCAACGCGTTGAATGCCTTCGCAACCATGTGCACGACCTTGTTGTTCAGGGTTCCGCCGTAGAGCGGATGCGGATGACAGACAACCGCAATGGGGGCGAGGGCATCCGGCGGTAGCGAATATGTCAACACGGCCTCCAGCACGCCGACCGGGCCGGGGATCAAAAAACAGGTGCCCGAGACGGGAAGCCCGGTCGGGTCATCGAACACCTGCAAGCCTTCAGCTGATAACTTATCCATATTCACCACGACCCCGGCGATGGAAAAACTGATCCCGACATACTATCTGGCCAGCAGCAAAGGATACCGCTTCATTTCTGAAAAAGGATTTCACTAACACCTTATTCCGGGCAATCGGTTCCAAATCAATGAATGTCCTTTCTAAACATAGAAAGAAAGTGTATCCTTTATTTCCGACTGGCTAGCAAGTAAGACGTTCAGAGCTTCAACCTCTCCACCACACGCCCGTGCAGTAAATGCTCTTCGACAATCTCGTTGACATCATCGATATCGGCATAGCGATACCAGACATCATCCGGATAGACCACCGCCACCGGCCCCTCGCCACAGCGATTCAGACAACCTGCCGAATTGACACGCACACAGCCCTCGCGACCGGCAATGCCCAGCGCTTTGGTGCGCTGCTTGGCGAAGTCCCGCATCGCCTGCGCATCGGCATTGGCACAACAGGCAGTGCCATCCTCACGACGATTGGTGCAGAAGAAAATGTGATATTTAAAATAGGCCATATTAGAAGTCGGTACGCACAAGCAATACGCAAAAGGCTGAAAATAGAGGGTGCAGCATAGCGGTTAGGCCCGAATGCGATCAAGAAGAAGACCATCGAGCGATGGATGAGGCCCGCCCACACCCGCTATACTGCAACCCAACGACGGCTCGACCACACAGCCCATTTTTTGCGCGCCACACGCCAACACCCGCGGATACCCACCTTTGCCCCTTTCTCAACCGCTACACCAACAGATCGACCGCTGCGTGATGTGCGGCATCTGCTCACAGCACTGCCCGACCTATGCCCTGAGCCCGAACGAAAATGAATCACCTCGCGGACGCCTGGCGCTGATCGCGGCCGTCAATCAGGGACAACTGAACCCCGACACTCTCCTGTTCGAGCACCTTGATCACTGCCTGGGTTGCCGCGCCTGTGAGCGCGCCTGCCCCTCGCAGGTGCCGTTTGGCGAAATCATGGATCAGGCCCGGGATCTACTTGAACCACGACGCCCCGGAAAACAACACCCGGGCAAACGCATCGGTCATGCCCTGCTCGGCCACCGCCGCATCCTGCGTGCAGCACTCACCGGCCTGCGCTGGGCGCAAAAAGTGGGGCTCAGCAAGGTGGCGGGCGTCATCCCCCCGATCCCCGCCCAACCCGGATGGCAGCCCTATTATCCGCCCCGCAACAAGACCCGGGGCGACGTCGCCCTGTTCCTTGGCTGCATCAACGAAACCCTGGGGCAGGACGAGTTACGCGCGGCGATTCGCCTGCTCAACAGCGCCGGCTATGGCGTCCATGTGCCGCCACAACAGACCTGCTGCGGCGCCATGCATCGGCACAACGGCAACAGGCGCGCCGCTACCGACCTCGCCAAACAAAACCTAAGGGCATTTGCGAAGCTGCAAACGGAGGCCATCCTGCATACCGCCAGCGGCTGCACCGCAGCGCTACAGGAATATAATAAATGGGTGAACTCACCACCTGCACAGGCCGACATGGCAGCGGAGTTCAGCGCCAAAACACAGGACATCAGCCACTTTCTCGCCACCGTTCACTGGCCCGAACAGGTACAGTTTTCACCCTTGCCGGTGCGTGTCGCGGTGCACAGCCCCTGTAGCCTGAAGCACGTCTTACAGCAGACCCACGCACCTTTGCAACTGCTGGCAAACATCCCCCGTATCGAATGGCTCGAGTTGCCCGACAACGGCCACTGTTGCGGCGGTGCCGGCAGCTACATGCTGACCCAGCCCGAACGGGCCGCACGCCTGCGCGAAGACAAGCTAGAGGCACTGCACAGGACACAGGCGGACATCCTCGTCACCAGCAATATCGGCTGTGCGCTGCACCTACAGGCAGGCCTGCGGGAAAGAGGCCGAGAGATTGAAGTCCTGCACCCGGTGACCTTGCTTGCCCGGCAACTAAATACCCTCTAAAACATGAATGCTGAACCCAACAGGATTTACCCAACCACTTGACCCGCTGCACCAAGGAAATCAGTAGAGGACAGGCATTGGCACGCCCGGGCTTTACCCCTGCTTCCCCATTGGAGTAAAGTTTATCTTCATGAACCAACGACACTACACATCACTTGACCACGTAATCCGGCACATCGACGTCGGCCTCCGCACCCTGCTGGGCCAACCGCTCATCACCGAGCGCCCCAATCCGGCCGACGGCCTGCCCGAGACCGAACTGGCCGCAAGCGAACGCGATCTGGCCGGCCGGTTGATGCGTATCAACCATGCCGGCGAAGTCGCCGCACAGGGGCTGTACGAAGGTCAGGCGCTCACCGCCAAGCTGCCGGACGTGCGCCAAAAGATGGAACGCGCCGCTCAGGAAGAAAACGATCACCTGGCCTGGTGCGAACAACGTGCCAAGGAGCTGGGGAGCCACGTCAGCTATCTCAATCCACTGTGGTATTTCGGCTCCCTGGGCATCGGCGCCACCGCCGGTCTGGCGGGTGACAAGTGGAGCCTGGGCTTCGTCGCCGAGACGGAGAAGCAGGTGATCCGGCACCTCGATGAGCACCTCGCCCGGCTGCCGCAGCACGACCAGAAGAGTCGTGCCATCCTCGAACAGATGCGTGAAGACGAGGCCCACCACGCCACCGTGGCCCTGCAGGCCGGCGGCGCCAAGCTGCCCGTGCCGGTGAAAAAGCTCATGAGCCTGACCTCGAAGGTGATGACGGGACTGGCTTTTCGGCTGTAGACCGACAACTAAAAATCTCCACTGGTAGGAGCGGGCCATGCCCGCGATTTGAGCCGGGTGATCGCGGGCATGGCCCGCTCCTACAGCCTAACCCCCGTCACACCGCCAACTTCACAAACGCATCACCCAATATTACGCCCGTAAAAAATCTCCAGCATTTCGCGCTCCAGCTGCAACTCGATGCGACCACGCTCGGCCTCGCTCAGCTCGGCGGTGTCGATGCCGAACAGGTAGTCTTCCAGTTCCAGCGCCTTGAGCATCATCTTGGTGTGAAAGATATTTTCCTGATAAACGTTGACATCGATCATCTGGTAGCGCGCGCGCGTATCGTCAGCAATGAAGTTCTGGATCGAGTTGATCTCGTGATCGATATAGTGCTTGTGGCCATCCACGTCGCGGGTAAAACCACGCACACGATAATCCATGGTGACAATGTCGGAATCGAAACTGTGTAGCAGGTAATTGAGCGCCTGCAGCGGCGAGATGCGCCCGCAAGTGGCCACGTCGATGTCCACGCGAAAGGTACTGATACCGTTGTCCGGATGACTCTCCGGGTAGGTATGCACGGTGAGATGACTCTTGTCGAGATGTGCCACCACGGCATCCGGCAACGGCCCCGGCGCCTCGGAGTTGGAAATATCCTGCGATATCGCTGGCTCCTCGGCGATCAGAATAGTCACGCTGGCACCCTGCGGATCGTAGTCCTGATGGGCGATATTGAGGATGGTGGCGCCGATGATGTTGCACACATCGGTGAGGATGTTGGTCAGCCGCTCGGCATTGTATTCCTCGTCGATGTATTCGATGTACTCCTGACGCTGCGCCTTGGTGCGCGCATAACAGATGTCATAGATATTGAAGCTCAGGGTCTTGGTCAGGTTGTTGAAGTCCTTGAGCTTGAACTTGGGTAAAGGCTTGATCACAGCGACGACTCTATCGGTCTATATTCAGTGGGTTGCGCGAGCGGCGGATGATAGATCATCTGTACGCTGTTGCCGTCAGGGTCGAGACAATAAAAGCTGCGCGCGCCATCACGATGGGTGCGCGGCCCGGTCTTCATACGGATATCGTGGGCGCGTAGAAAATCGAACCATTCGTCCACATCGGCCGGGCGGTCGAGAATAAAACCGATGTGGTCGAGATGCTGCTGTTCGCCGAAGTTGTTGGTCACCCGGTGCAAGGCCAGATTATCGTTACCCGAGGTGAGATACACGGCATTGGCGTCCGGCCGCCATTCCACGGCCATGCCCAGCAGTTCCACATAAAAGTGTTCCGTGGCCTCGTAATTGTGCACGAACAGCGCCACATGACGCAGGCCGCTGGTGGGATTGGGTTTGATCATGGAGGTTAATTCCTGTGCTGAAAAACTATCGTTAGGGTAGGAGCGGGCCATGCCCGCGATGGCCAATGCAGGGATACATACATGCTGTAGGAGCGCCTTTAGGCGCGACAGCGGGTAAGGAGAGTTGTCGCGCCTAAAGACGCTCCGTGCACTGACTCAAACCTTGGCCGGCATACCATCGCGGGCATGGCCCGCTCCTACAGCGTTTTTTTAATCATTGGGTTGATCATTTCGGCCTCTCAGGCCTCCCGAACCTCGAAATCGTGGCTGATCTCTGCCATCTTGCCCAGCATGATCGACGCCGAACAATACTTTTCCGCCGACAGCTGCACCGCACGTTTCACCACGTTTTCCTTCAGATTCCTGCCGCTAACAATAAAATGCACATGGATACGGGTGAACACCTTAGGCTCCACTTCCGCGCGTTCGGCCTCGATCTCCACCACACAGTCGCTGACCTGCTGACGGGATTTTTTCAGGATCAGCATCACATCGAAGGCCGTGCAACCACCCAGCCCCTGCAACAACAGTTCCATGGGGCGGATGCCCAGATTGCGCCCACCGTACTCGGGTGGCCCGTCGATCACCAACGTATGACCGCTGCCGCTCTCACCGACGAACATGATATCCTCGACCCACTTGATCCGTGCCTTCATCTGTACCGCTCCTGTTTTCCGAACGCGCAATTATAAACCCGGCACCGCTGGAACCGAAAAATATTCGATACAGCATTCTCGTAGGGTGATGGGCACCGCCCACCAATAGGCTCATATTCAAACACCCTGGTGGGCAGTGCCCACCCAGACCACACTAACCCTCAACTATTCCCCGCCCCTGCCGTTATTTCTGTCACCCACAGCACAGACAGCGATTTCGGAA
>JALTPW010000922.1 GCA_026999335.1 Chromatiales bacterium | reverse complement strand
GCGCGGTCATGGCTCACCAGCAGCAGGGTGCCGTTGTAGTCGCCCAGGAGTTCTTCCAGCAATTCCAGTGTTTCCACATCGAGATCATTGGTGGGCTCATCCATCACCAGCAGATTGGCCGGCTGGGTGAACAACCGCGCCAACAACAGGCGGTTGCGCTCGCCGCCGGACAGGGAGGAAACCGGCGAACGCACGCGTTGGGGCGGAAACAGAAAATCCTGCAGATAACCCATGACGTGTTTTTCCCGCCCATTAATGCTGACCATGTCACCACCGAGGTTGAGATTGTCGATAACGGATTTGTCGAGATCGAGCTGTGCCCGTTGTTGATCAAAGTAGGCGACTTTGAGTTTGGTGCCCAACTTGAGCGTGCCCTGCTGCGGCGTCAGTTCACCCAGCAACAGTTTCAGCAGAGTGGACTTGCCCACGCCATTGGGGCCAATGATGCCGATGCGGTCACCGCGCACGATCTTAGCGGAAAAGTCACGGATCACCGGCGTCCCGCCATAACCCACGGTGGCATTTTCCACCTCGACCACCAACTTGCCCGAGGCATCGGCCTGCGACATTTCCAGTCTTGCCTTACCTTGCAGCTCACGGCGCTGCATACGTTCATTTCGCAATGCCTGCAAGGCACGGGCGCGACCTTCGTTGCGGGTACGACGTGCCTTGATGCCCTGGCGTATCCAGACCTCTTCTTCGGCCAGTTTTTTGTCGAACTTGGCGTTGTGCTCGGCCTCCACCGCCAGGCGCTCTTCACGCTTGACGAGATAGTTGGCGTAGTCGCCGGGCCAGGAGGTCAACACACCGCGATCCAGCTCAACGATACGCGTGGCCAGATTCTGCAGAAAGGCACGGTCATGGGTAATGAACAGCAGGCTGCCGTTCCAGCCGCGCAGGAACTCTTCCAACCAATGGATCCCCTCGATGTCGAGGTGGTTGGTGGGTTCGTCGAGCAGCAGCAGGTCGGGCTCCAGCACCAACGCCTGCGCCAGCAGCACACGGCGTTTGAAACCGCCGGAGAGGGAGTCCAGGGTCTTGTCCGCCGGCAGGTCGAGGCGCGTGATCACCTCTTCCACGCGCTGCTCCAGGCGCCATCCGTCACCCGCATCGAGCGCCTGCTGCGCCCGCGAAAGGGTCTCCATGGCGGCCTCGGAGTGATCATCCATCACCACCTGCAGCGCCCGGTGATATTCCACCATCGCCGCACCCATGACCTCCAACCCATCGGTGATCACTTCAAAGACGGTACGCGTTTCATCGACGGGCAGATCCTGCGCCAGGTAAGCCACGCGCAGACCGGACTTGCGCCAAACCTTGCCGTCATCGGGGACAATGGCGCCGCGCATGACGTGCATCAGGGTGGACTTGCCGGTGCCGTTACGGCCCACCAGACAGATCCGTTCACCCGGCTCTATCTGCAACTCGACATTATCCAGCAATGGCCAGTGACCGAAGGCCAATGACACCTTTTCAAAACGAATTAACGGCATAGAAAAAAACCAGAAAAATCAAAGGAACACAGAGGTGGCACTCAGCCTTCCTGCTGCATGGATTGAGCCGATGTGATAATTCCATCCAAATCACTGTCCGCCAGGGCCAGCATCTCTGCCAGCGCCTCTCGCGAGGCCGTCGGGGTTTCAATGACATCCCCCATCGGCAGACCACTTTCCGGCAACAGGTGATGTGCCAGAATCAAAATACCCCACTCCTGCGACTCGGTGCCCGTCAGTCCCGGCGGATGATGGTGCAGACAGCTCAATATCTCCTGGTACGAAGCCGGTAAACGGAAGGCCCGGCACACACGCCCGGCCAGATCGTCATGACTGAGCCCGTAAGTCTCCAGCTCCAGCACGTCCAAAGACAGAGACTCCGCCATCGAACGGGCACGTATGGACTGATAGGAGTCCGCGAAGTTTGTTGCCAGCACGATCATACCCACGTCATGGAGCAGGCCCAATAAGGCCATGTCATCCGCCTTGGCACGGCAACAGACCTGTGCGATCAGCTTACACAACGTGGCAATGGAAACAAGGTGACAGAGAATACCCTTCGCCACCGGACTATCCACCGGGAGTGCGCTGTTCAGGGTCGACATGACGACGGCGCTACGAACATTTTTCAGCCCCAGCAAATGCACGGCTGTCGGCACATTGGTTACCGCACCGGCACGCCGGAACAGGGGGGAATTGGCATAGCGCAGCAATTCACCGGCCTGCACCGGGTCACTCATCAAGGCCTCTTCGAGGGCATTGAAGTCCGGGTCTGCTTCAGCCAGCAATTCCAGAACCCGGGCGGCCTGGGCGGAGGCCTGGGGAATCTCCAGCTCATCGATAGCAACAACTTGTTGTGACACGGCAACTCCAGATAAACGGGGCGAAGACAACAGGCTGCCTCACCAGCCCGGGCCACCCATCGCGACATGACAACCCCATTCCACAAACTCATTGAAGGGCCGACAAGCAATTCAGATTTAGGACAGGATGTCTCCGCCTATCGGTGCCTGCAGGCACACAGGCTATAGAAATGCCCACGTCCTAATGGAGAAGCAACTCGGAAAACAGTGGGTATAGAAAACGGAGCGGAAAATAGCGAGAGGGCCCAAGAAAAAAGTGGCGAAATAAAAGTAATTAGCCCTGATCTAGTCAGGGCTAATTACCCCCCCTCCCTCTATGCCTTATGATCATACCGGAGAGGCCGCGCAGGTCAAATTATAATTTATGAAAAGGGGGCGAAAGTAGGACACGGTCGCTTTGCCTGTCTGGACGCAGGCAGCAAAAACAGGCATTTTTCTTAAATAACCTACCGTTGGCAGGCGACGCAGGAACAGTTGCCGAGGACGCGCTCACTTTGATTCCACAGGAAATATTCTCCTTCAGTCGCCTGTCATCACCGAGAGAACCTGCCCCGTGAGCAAAGCGGGTATCAATAATCCGGGATAAACCCAATACCTTATCCCATCACTCCCGATTACCCCCCTGATACATTCCGGCAAAGGGAGCAAACCGCATATTTTTTTATGTTTTTCGTGCAATTTTCCTTGACATTTACTGGTAACCGACAAAAATCAGCAAAAACCCGCAGAAGAGCAGGGAAAAACCGTTGAAATCCGGATTTACCAGTCGGCAAGCTATCTCTGTAAGCAAGTTCCCCAGACACCCATTGGCCTCAAAGAATTTCAGCGATCTTAGCGATGAACTTATCATGCGCAACCACAGGGCTCAGGACACTGCGCAGGCCAACATCTCCTGGCTTGTCTCACATGTCGAATCCACTGAAAACGAACCCACCAAGCTTGTCGCGCGCAACAAAGGACGCCCAGCAGTAAAACGTGGCAACGAGCAAAAGGTGATACTCAGCTTTGAAAATCATCAGCAACGCGACATCAGGATTGCAGGTGCATTCAACGAGTGGATAGCGGACAAGGGCGTCCAGACCATTACTGAGAACGACATCATTCATAAGGTGTTTTATGTGGAACCGGGAGATTACCCGTATCGCTTGATCGTCAATGGCAAGTGGCGCAATGACCCCACCAATCCACGTCAAACACTCAGTACACTGGGAATTCACAACTCCCTTTTGCATGTCACGGCCAACGACTCACCCCACCGGCACACGCGATTCTGACTCAACAACCCGGACAGCAGAGCGGATAAATCCAACCACCTAAAAGTGGTGGTTTTAAGCTTTGATCGGGACGAATTGATGAAAGCCGTACTGTGGCGCACCTGAAACAGCACCAGCAAAAGCAGGTTGCTTAACAAAAGCGCCTAGCTTGTCACCCTCAGGAGGCCTACTTTTGGTGGTGCAGCTGCCCTTTCCCGTTTCGTCTATATCTGTATTTAGTTTGAGACACTACACTTGCCACTACAACAGGGCAACCGGAAGCACTGCCATTGGTCTGGCAATGCCATAACCCTGCGCCAGATCCACGCCAATGTCCTGCAATGTGCTGAACACGGCATCATCTTCAACAAACTCCGCAATGGTACGCAGGCCCGCGACATGGCCGATTTCATTGACGGCCTGCACAATAGCGTAATTCATTGGATCACTGGTAATGTCACGCACGAAACCGCCATCGATTTTCAAATAATCCACAGGCATCGCCTTCAGATATGAAAAAGAGCTCAGGCCGGAACCAAAGTCGTCTAATGCAAATTGGCAGCCCAGGCTGCGTATGCCATGGATAAAATCCACAGCCAGGTGTAAGTTCGAGATGGCTGCGGTCTCCGTAACTTCGAAGCACAACAACTCGGGCGGCAGCCGGTTAATTTTCAGCTGTTCACCGATGTACGAAAAAAAGGCTGCGTCATTGAGGGATGCGCCAGAAAGATTGACAAAAAAAGTGCCCAGTTCATCCGTATCCGGTGTTTGCTGATAAAGATCGGCAAGATATTCAATCACCGACTTCACCACCCAACGATCCAGCATCGTCATGATGCCATAGCGCTCCGCTGCAGGAATAAAGGCGCCGGGCAAAATAATCTTGCCGTCATCACCCACCATACGCAGCAGGAACTCACTGTGCGCATGCAGTCGGGCATTCACATCCAGCGCCTGCATGGGCTGGAAATAAAGCACGAAACGTTCATCTTCCAGGGCCTGCTTGATGCGTGATACCCAGCGCATTTCATTATGCCGTCGCAACAATTCGGAATCGTCGTCAAGATAGACGTGGACGCGATTACGTCCCAGATCCTTGGCGGTATAACAAGCCACATCCGCCGCACTGAGCACCTCATCCACGCCCTGGGCATCCGAGGTAATTGGTGTCATACCGATACTGACACCGACACTAAAGGTTTTGTCCTGCCAGACAAAACGAAAATTGGCGACGGCCTCGCGGATTCCCTCGGCAATCTGATGGGCCTGCTCCAGCGGACAGCTTTCCAGCAACAGACCAAATTCATCACCACCAAGACGGGCCAGGGTATCGTTGGAACGCACCTTTTCGCGCAACACCATCGCCAGCTGCCTGAGCAGTTGATCACCGGCCTGATGGCCACAGGTGTCATTGATGACCTTGAACTGGTCGAGATCCAGGTAAAGCAAGACGTGGGCATTCTCACTTTCCTTGGCACTGCGCAAGGCTTCCTTGAGGCGGCGATCAAATTCATGCCGGTTCACCAGCCCGGTCAGGTGATCATGGAAGGCAAGGTGATGAATGGTCGCTTCGGCCAGGCGGTGAGAGCGCCGCAGTTCAGCTTCACGCAGTTCACGTTCGATGGCGGGCACCAGGCGCATCAGGTTGTCCTTCATGATGTAGTCGTGGGCGCCCATTTTCATGGCGGCCACGGCAATATCTTCACCAATACTGCCGGAAACGATGATCACAGGAAGATCCAGACCAGAATCCTTGACGATGGCCAGGGCGGCCTCGGAACTGAAACCGGGCAGGTTGTGGTCTGTTACAACCACATCCCAGGTGTGTTCGTGCAGGGCTGCCTGCAGACGCTCGGCAGTCTGTACGCGAAGGGATCGAGGGTTGTAGCCGGAACGGCGCAGTTCCCTGTCAAGCAGCAGGGCATCATCCTCCGAGTCCTCGACGACAAGAACCCGTAACGGATTTCCCATTTGACTAACTCCTGATTCTTGCTGGGGATTCGTTCAATACGAGCCAATACAATCCCAACTGTTTTACCGCTTCGATGAACTGATTGAAGTCCACCGGTTTACGAATATAACTGTTGGCCCCACTCTCGTAACTGCTGGCAATGTCCTTTTCCTCGCTGGAGGTGGTCAGTATCACGACCGGCTGAAATGCCGTGCGCTTGTCGGCGCGTAACCGCTTCAGCACCTCAATGCCGTTAACCTTGGGCAGCTGGAGATCCAACAGGATCACCTGAGGCTGGACACGGGTATCGCGTCCCTCATATTTGCCGGTACCGAACAGGTAATCCAAGGCTTCTTCACCATCACGAGTGACGACAACTTCATTCAAAATATTATTTTTTTTCAGGGCGCGCAGGGTCAGCGCCTCATCGTCTGGATTATCCTCTACTAGCAAAATCACCTTATCTGACATTGTGTAATCCCTCACAACCCTTCCATTTACCTTAGCATAGCAATCGGGATATACCAGCTTTCCCGTGCATCCCTGAATCTACCACAGAGCCCGCCTGATTCAATGGTGGAATCGGCTATTCGGGGGGGGGGCGGCGGCCCCATATTGACTCGATGGACTGGAGGATTTCAGACGGGCCCTCGACGGAGCGGAAGTCTTTGTACGATCTCCCCCCCTTTCACGCCCCTGCCGGTGCGCCGAAAACCCTCCGGGTGGACTCTCGACCCGGGTTCCGCCATCACTTTTTGCAGCGCCGCGCAGTTTATAACCTTACTACAGCCAGCGCCCGATAGGGATATTTGAACAGGACACCCCCGACCCGCAGCAGATAGTGATCGAAACGGCCTGTCATATAACCCAGCGTAGTGTTCCGCACAATGATCTACGGCTTGGCACCGATATCGTCGCCATGCCCCGCCTGCCGGCAAACCTGGATCACTAAATAAGTAAATAAGAATAAGGAATAAGGAATAAGGGTAGAGGGCAGGCTCACTCATCTGTAGAAACGGCCTATCTGTTTCCGCCCCTTTCGTCTGGCGGTGCCTCAATAGCCATTCCATGGGTGACTTCACCAGCCCTCCCTCATCAAACCGTGCATACGGTTTTCCCGTACACGGCTTTCCGATGTTCTTCATGCCAAGGCATGCGCCCTCTTCCAGGGAGCTGTTGTTGGAAGTCTGAACAAGCCATGACGCTCATACAGCACGTTGTGGGGGAACCTGGTGTATCCAAAACGACGGATTCTCACCTTGTGACGTTTGCGTAAATGTGTACGCAATCGCCCCTCTGCATACCACCTTACATTACCAACCACTTTACATGCTGTTACGATAATCAAAGCCCGACCAGCCGCGCAGAGACTGATTCAGTCGCTGTACGATGTCGGGAAGAGGAATGAACAAGTGAATAAGGGGACGCTACCAATGCCATTAAGTTAACAAAATTATGACTGTTTTGTAGGTTGGTGGTGAGCTTGCGAACCCCAACGAAACCAACAATGTTGGGGTTCCTGCGTCACCACCAACCTACAACAAGCGTAACTACTCAGCCCACCCGCGCTAAGTACCTTACTTTTTTGTCGGCGAAAGAATCAAAGGCGCGCCTTCAAATGCATCATTCAACGCATTGAAGACATTGTGTCCCTGTTTTTTCACCGTAGAGA
>JALTPW010000921.1 GCA_026999335.1 Chromatiales bacterium | reverse complement strand
CTGTTCGCTGAGCATACCGGCAACATTGAGCAACAGGCCCAAGCCCTGATCTCGTTCACCGGCCTCTTTGGCGGCCCGATATTTCACCACCGCCCTTGCCAGCGCGCGGGCGGTAATCGCCGGCATCTGCTCTTGCAGGGTTTTCACGGCAATGGCATCGATATCCTCCACCAGTTCGGCATCCATCGTTTCGCTGCCCGTCAACAGGCGTATCTCACTCACTGGCTGGATTTTCGTTTCATAGCGCGGTAGGGTAATGCGTACCATTACGCCTGCCTCGGGTGCAAAGATGGATATGGCCTCTTCGCGCTTGCGGGACGCCAGCCCGGTGCCGACGACCAGTACCACCTCCCCCTTCGTCTGGAATACTGGCAACGGTGTCCACTGCTCGATGGCGAAGGCCTTGCGGTACTGGCGCAGTTCTTCTTTCAGACCAAGATGCTCGGCCATGCGCAACAGCGCCAGACCCAGGGAATGCGGCGGTTTCACACCCAAGTGTTTGCGGTATTTCTGATAGTTCTGGTAAGACTTGCGGTAGGCGATCATGGCGTTACTCCACTCACCCAGCTGCTCGAAGACGAGACCACTCAGATAGCGGGCGAAGGCATCTTCCGTATACGCGTCACCCTGTCCACCGGCTTGCAGGTTCAGCAGTACGTCCAGCTGCAATATCTCGACCCGCGCCTTGTCAGGCATGTCCAGCTGGAGATAATTCAGCGCCGCATAAACATACAGCAGTGCGCGCTCGACATCGCTGCCGATGTAGCTCTTCAGAGTATCGTTGACCGTCAGCGAAGCGGCCTGCTCGCGGAGACTGACAGCATCCAGCTGGTCGATCAGGCGCTTGGCCTGTTCCAACGCCTGATTGCTTTGCCGGTAATCGCCCTGCATGCGCAGTAACATGGCGCGATTCAGCAGGTACAGCACCTCATCACGCTGGCCATTACCTCGATCCTTTTCCAATGCCTGCAGGGCGCCCGACAGGTTCCCCGCAGCCAGCTGTGCTTCAATCGCATCGAAACGCTGACTGTAGCTGGCGCAGCCGGAAAACAACAGAACCGCACCCAAGCACAGCCCACCCGCCAGCCACCCCCTGGCCCGATACATATAAGCCCCGCTGCAAAAATAAACAGTCAGAAACGGAGAGAACGCTTGTCGACAAATTTCTTGATCTTCTTCTGTCCCACCCAGACCTTGCGGTTATCCGCCATGCTGATCAGAGTGAGATCAACTTGGTAGAATTTCACCTGTTTCTTACCCTCGGCATCGATGATGGTATTGATGGTGCCCTTGAGCATGAAGTCGGCGCCGGCTTCCTCCCCCATGACGTTACGAGTGCCCTCGCTGGCGTGCAGATCCTGATCCTTGCGCTCACCACGCACTTCGCCACGCTCCGTACTCGACGCCACCACCTCGACATTACCGGAGTTGATCAGTGCACGCTCCATGTCGGCGACGAAGGTATTGACGTTGATGTGCTCATGGCTGAGATTGCGCACCTCGCCAACGATCACCACCGGCGGCGCACCACCGTGACTGCGGGTGTAGCGGTTGATCCAGGGACGCGACAATACGTCACGGATCATCTCTTCCGAGACCAGCCGTGAATCGGTGTCGTTCCAGCTGCCACTCAGGTCGCGAACCTCTTCGCTATCGATACGCTCCACCTTGGTCGCACAGGCGGCCAGGGCCACGGCCAGCAGCAGTACCCACAGGGTTTTCACACTCTTAGACAACATTCCCTTACTCCTCCTGCTTGGTGGCAATGCGGTCAAAAATCTTGCTGCCACGGGTATCGAGATAATCTTTCAGACCCGAATTCATGGCCTCAACACCTTCCAGGGTCTTCTTCACCTGCTCCATGTCCAGTTCGGCAATGGCATAGACCGTGTCCATTTTCTTGTCACGCCAGTGGCCGATGATACGCACACCGGTGAGGTTGATTTTGGTGATATTGTCGATCTGGCGTGACACGCTCTGCTCGGTAAAACCCGCCTCATTGGCCTTGCCACTAGCGATATAGTCCCGCGAGACGATCTCCATGTAGGACGACAGAATACGCGCCACCTCGGCACGGGCACGATTATCGGCCGTGGAAGTCTGTAACGAAAAGTCACCCAGTGGCGGTGCCGAACCCACGCCGTGGAACAGACGGCCATTTTTGGTCTTGAGGATATTCGTGCCCTCATTGACCCAGTCCGGCGCCCCCTTGATACCGAGATCACTCTCGACCGTGGTCTTGCTGGAACAGGCCGCCAGCAAGGCCAGCAAAACCAGCAGGGAAAAACCCCGCGACCATTGAATACGTGCGTGCATACCAACCTCCGAGCAGAAAAACTGTTCGCAATAACCGCTAGCAATAATAACCAAC
>JALTPW010000920.1 GCA_026999335.1 Chromatiales bacterium | reverse complement strand
GAGATCAGTGAAAAATTCGGCCTTACACGACAGAGGATCTACCAGATCCGTGACTACGAGAGACGCCAGCGCGAGGCTGGGGACAGTAGCGCGACTGCGCCATGATCTCGGGCAGTGTCACGACTACTGGGAGCGGACCGCTATTGTCCGTGATCTCGTGATCGCAATTGGGGAGTTGGTCAATGCAACCGGCACAGATCCTGACCGATGAAGACCGGCGCCTGATCTCAGAATGTATCAGGGAGCGTAGACGCCTCCAGCATCTCATCGCGCGCCTTCGCGCCGAACTCAATGAGCTGTCAGATACAAAGCTCGCCGAGAAATTCGGCGTCAATCGTTACGCGATCCGGTACATTGCGGACAAGACTCCATGATCACAGAGGAACAGGTCGAGCGGGCAAACGATTTCATCCGCGATAACGCAGCGGAATATGCCCGTGTGACAGCGCAACGGGAATATCTCGACGAATTCCTGAAGATCAAGGAAGCGAAACTCATGGAGGAGGTGGACGGTCCGGAACATGAAAGAAAGTCATTCGCCAGATCTCACAGGGACTATCATGAAGTCCTGGAGGGCCGGCGGGCGGCAAGGGAACGGGAACTGGAGTTGAGATGGAAGATGGTCGCGGCCCAGACGAAAATCGACCTGTGGCGGACCCAAGAGGCCAGCAAGAGGCACGGGGTATGAAAGACCACCACCTGATGGCCTCATCCTGGGCCAAGACGATCAAGGACTGCGCCGCCCTGATTGACGCCCATGTTGACAGATTGACCGGCATGACCCCAGAAGATGCGTTAGCAAGTCTTGAGACTCTTGGCCTGTATTATCGTGCGATGGGCAAGAGCCTTTCTTACATGACCTACCACCTGAAACAGATCAAGAAACACAACAACGTCATTCCGATAACAAGAGCAAGAAAGAATGAAAATCAAGCGGGATAAGCGCGACAAGATTTTCTCGGACCTGGTAAGAGAGCGCGCGAACTGGACCTGCGAACACTGTGGAAAGTATTTTCCGGAAGGTGCAAGGCAAGGTCTTCATTGTTCCCATCTATTCTCACGCCGCCACAGATCGACCCGCTGGCATCCGCTCAATGCGTTTGCCCATTGCTTCTCCTGTCACAAGAGACTCGGGGAAAACCCTGTGGAGTTCACCAGGTGGGCAGAATCACGGCTTGGCGTTCATGTCGTCGAGAGCTTGAGAGCCCGCGCGAGATCTATTGTCAAATGGACCAGAAATGACCTGGAGGATCTGTATGCCCGCATGAAAGACTCGTGGGAATCAATGCAGAGGGAACGGTCGAACGGAAAGATAGGAAGGATCGAGTTCGGGGAAGACTGGTTCGACTAGCATGCTCCTGACAAAAAGAACCCCGCGAAAGCGGGGTGATAGCACAAGTGGGTGAGAGTGAGGAGGTTGTTGTTGTGGATGAATAGACATTACATCAATACAGGACTCAAATCAACCTTTCCGCGCGGACAGAGGTCATCTCCAAGCGTCTGATGCTGAGCAGGGGAACGGTCAGAGCCGCGGTCAATGGCCTGGAGGAGGCCGGCTATCTGAGGGTCATCCATGGCACGAGTAACTGGGTTCCAGTTGAAATCTGCCTGACCCATCCCGAGACCTGGAAATAGAAAGAGGCCCCGAAGGGCCTCTTGGATCCGCTAAAGCGGTCTTGGTATCCTCTAGCGTGGGGCACTGAGGACGGTATATATTCTCTCCGTCCTCCGCCCCAAGTGTCAACCCCAGACCAGGAGGATGTTATGTCAATCAAGCTCATGTCCGCCGTATGGGACACGAAAATCCCGTGCGCGCAGAAGATCCTGCTCCTGTCTCTCGCAGACCAAGCCAATGACGACGGAATCTGCTGGCCGTCAATACCCACCCTAGCGGCCAGATGCTCCAGATCAGAGAGGGACATCTATCGACAGCTCGATGAGCTGGAAAAAACAGGGTATATCATAAGGAAATCAAGAAACGGCAAGTCAACGGTCTACCAGGTCACAGATCCGGCATCCTGGAGACAAGATGTCACCCCTGACACCCTGTCAGGTACCACTGACACCCTGTCACCCCCACCCCTGACACCCTGTCAGGTACCCCTGACACCCTGTCACCCAAACCATCAAGAATCCAAAGGTAGATCCAACAATGATCCTTTGGCGCGCAAGCGCGCGGAACGGCAAAAAGACCCCATCTGGGATGCGGTAATTGAAGCCTGTGGGCTTACTGGAGCAACCCCCACAAAAACCGAGCGTGGAGCATGGAATAAGGCGGTCAAGGACCTGAGGGACTGCGGGGCCACACCAGAGGAGATCAGGCGCAGGGCGGAGGCATACAGGAAGAAATGGCCGGAAGTGAGCCTGACGC
>JALTPW010000919.1 GCA_026999335.1 Chromatiales bacterium | reverse complement strand
GTATTTCTGTACAGGGTGAATTTCCCGCCGTGACCATCGCCATCGCCAAAAAGCCGGGCGTCAATGCGGTGGATGTCGCCGACCAGCTCATCAACCGTTTCGACCAGCTCAAGGGCACCTTCATTCCCGATGGAGTGAATGTGACGGTGACGCGCAATTACGGTGCCACCGCCAATGACAAGGCGCAGAAGCTGATCGGCAAGCTGGTCTTCGCCACGGCCTTCGTGGTGCTGCTGGTGCTGGTGGCACTGGGGCGGCGCGAGGCGGTGATCGTTGGCGCTGCGGTGGTGATCACCCTGGCTGCGACCCTGTTCGCTTCCTGGGCCTGGGGCTTCACCATCAACCGCGTGTCGCTGTTCGCGCTGATCTTTTCCATCGGTATTTTGGTGGACGACGCCATCGTGGTGGTGGAAAACATCCACCGCCACATGAGCATGGGCAAGAAAAACCTGCTGGAAGCCATTCCGCTGGCGGTGGACGAAGTGGGTGGGCCGACCATTCTCGCCACCTTCGCGGTGATCGCGGCGTTGTTGCCCATGGCCTTCGTCACCGGCCTGATGGGGCCGTACATGAGCCCGATTCCCATCAATGCCAGCATGGGCATGCTGATCTCGCTGGGCGTGGCCTTCATCGTCACGCCGTGGATGGCCTACAAGCTGCTGCGCAACAGCCACGCCGTGCACGCGTGCGAGGATCAGGCGCAGTCGTCACGCTTGTACCGTTTTTTCAGCCGTTTCATGGGGCCTTTTCTGCGTGGCAAAAAAGGCCGTGGCCCGCGTTGGCTGCTGCTGTTCGGCATCCTCGCCCTGATCGGTGTATCGGTGGCGTTGCCGGTGTTCAAGCTGGTGGTGTTGAAAATGCTGCCCTTCGACAACAAGTCGGAATTTCAGGTGGTGGTGGATATGCCCGAGGGCTCCACGTTGGAGCAGACCGCGCGTGTGCTGTCCGAACTGGGCGGTTATCTGGCCACGGTGCCGGAGGTGACGGACTATCAGGTCTATGCAGGCACCGCCGCGCCGATCAATTTCAATGGTCTGGTGCGCCAGTATTATCTGCGCAGCGGCGCCAACGTGGGTGATATCCAGGTCAATCTGACGCCCAAGCACGAGCGTGATCGCAAGAGCCATGAGATCGCCCTGGCGGTGCGCGAACCGCTGGCCGAGATCGGCCGGCGCCTGAATGCCAACGTAAAAGTGGTGGAAGTACCGCCGGGGCCGCCGGTGCAGGCGCCGCTGGTGGCGGAGATCTACGGCATCGATTACGAGGGTCAGCGTCGTGTCGCCGGGGACGTGCGCAGGGTGTTCGAAAACACCGCCGACGTGGTGGACGTGGATACCAGCGTGGAGGCCCCGGCAGCGCGTCTGGTGGTGCATGTGGATCGCACCAAGGCGGCGATTCTCGGCGTTTCGCAGCAGGCGGTGACAGCGGCCCTGGCTACGGCACTGCACGGCGAGGATGCCACCTATCTGCATGGTGATAACGTGAAATATCCGACCCCCGTCCGGCTTGAGTTCACAGTGGCCGACAAGGGTGACATGGAGCGCCTGCTGTCTATCAAGTTGCGCAGTCAGTCGGGGGGGCTGGTGCCGCTGTCCGACGTGGTGATGGTGGAGGAGAGCGAACGTCAGTACGCCATTTATCACAAGGATCTGCTACCGGTGGTGTTTGTCACCGGTGACCTGGCCGGCAATCTGGACAGCCCGCTGTACGGCATGTTCGACATCTTCGCCCAGCTGTTTGATATAAAAGTGGAAGACGGCTACAGCCTGGAACAGACGTTGATTAATACGCCCGACAATCCCTATCGTTACAGCGTGAAATGGGACGGTGAATGGACCGTGACCTACGAGACCTTCCGCGACATGGGGCTGGCCTATTCCGTGGGCCTGATCCTCATCTATCTGCTGGTGGTGGCGCAGTTCCGCTCTTACGTGATGCCGTTGATCATCATGGCGCCGATCCCGCTCACGGTGATTGGGGTGATGCCGGGTCACGCCCTGCTGGGGGCGCAGTTCACGGCCACTTCGATGATCGGCATGATCGCCCTGGCCGGCATCATTGTGCGCAATTCCATCCTGTTGGTGGATTTCGTCAATCAGCAACTGGACGAAGGCATGGACTTGCAGGAAGCGGTGCTGCGTGCTGGTGCAGTGCGCGCCAAGCCCATTGTCCTGACCGGACTGGCGGCCATGTTGGGCGCATTGTTCATCCTCGATGATCCTATCTTTAGCGGTCTTGCTATTGCCCTGATCTTCGGCATTCTGGTGTCCACGGTGCTGACCCTGATCGTGATTCCGGTGATGTATTACGCTTATCGTTATAAGCGTGTGCAGGTATGAGGTAGCGGGCCGGGGAGCGATTTCCCCGGCTTGCTAAC
>JALTPW010000918.1 GCA_026999335.1 Chromatiales bacterium | reverse complement strand
ACGCCAGTGGCGGGATCGGTGGGGGTGGTGATATAGCGGATGGTTTCAGGAGGGACAGATATACCTGCCGATACAGGAGGTATCGGATATATTGCCTGTCGATGATTCAGGCACGCAGGGCGTCGGCGACCTCGCGGATGGATTCGCCGCTACCCTCCATATCGATGACGCTGACTTCAGTGTTCAGGCCGAGGCGAGTGAAGGCCGGTATGCTGCTCCAGTCGGTGCTGGCATGGCGATGATCCTTGCCAAAATAGCTTTGTACATTCGCGGCGATCACCACGTCAACCAGATCGGCGGCACCTCCCGGATCCCGCGCCAGGTCTTCATGTTTGGCGGCGACGTTGATGATGTCCTGCGGGAATTCCCATTTGCTCAGCAGCGCGGTGCCGATGATGGTGTGCAGTTCGTTGATGATTTCGTTCAGCACCGCCTCATGCTCCAGCAATTGCGGAATATCCTCGGCATATTTGATGATCGGCAGGGCGCCGATATCGTGCACCAGACCGGCCAGCATGGCCTGATCCGGCTTTAGTCTGGCGAAACCGGCCAGGGCATGGCTGATGGCGGCGACCTCGGTGCTGTGTCCCCAGAAAGTATGGAACAGGCGGTCGGTGATTTCCGTAGTGGGCTGGAAAATCTGCTGGACGATCAAACTGTTAACGGTGTTTTTGACAATGGTGTTGCCCATTCTCGCCACCGCCATGTCGACGCTGTCGATGTGTTTGGTGCCGCGTAACAGGGGGCTGTTGGCCACCGCAATGAGTCGCGCCGAGAGAGCGGCATCGGTGCCGATGACCTTGGCCACGTCACGTGCATTAGCGTTTTCGTCGTCGAGAGTGTCGCGTACCTTGAGGGCGACTTCCGGCAGGCTGGGCAGCACCAGCTTGTCGTTTTCCAGGTCATCGATGAGTTCGGCCAGCAGGCGGTTCTTGAGGTCGGCAGGCATTTCGGGCTCCGTTGCAGTTGCGTGCGGGTTTACGCCATTACTATCGGGAGTTGGGGGTAGATATTAAGCACAATCACGCGGTTTTGTTGCCGCCAGCGCCAATTGCCGTTGACGGTAGATATCAGCGCAACAATAAATACAGCAGTATCCCGTTGCCGACGGCCAAGGCAATACTCAGTCCCTGCCAGAAGATAACCGGGTTGCGTTCCAGTAATGGCGTCGAGGCATCGTCCATGAAGTGAGGGTTGGGATGTGAGAGATCATGGATGAATTCCGATAGGACGTCGTAGCGCTGCTTGGCTTCCGGGTGCACGGCCTTTTTAATGGCGCGATCCATCCACACGGGGATCATCGGGTTGTGATGGTAGCTGGGTTGGTACTTCAGTTTGGCCACGGCGCGGCGACCCTCGGTACGATCCAGGGCGTCGCCATAGGGCAGCTTGCCAGTGAGCAGTTCGTAAGTGATGGTACCGAGAGAAAAAATATCGGAGTGGTTACTGCCGGGCTGGCCGAGCAGATATTCCGGTGCGGTGTAGTTTTTTGTGCCCAGCATTTCGATGCGTTCGATGGGGCTGCTGATCTCGGCGATGCCGGCGATCTTGGTGGAACCGAAGTCGATAATCTTCGCCGTACCGTTGGCGTCGAGCATGATGTTTTCCGGCTTCAGATCCTGATGCAGCATCTCCAGCCGGTGAAAGGCGCGCAGGCCGGTGGTGATCTGCTCCACCAGCAGGCGAACTTCTTTAATGTCCGGCCGTGAATGTTGATTCATCCACTCGCGCAGGGTCTGGCCGTCGATGTATTCCATGATGTAATAACGGAAGTTGCGCTTGCGCTTCTGATCGATGATCTTGAGCACGCGGGAATTGTTGATACGTTTGCCGGCCCATTCCTCGCGCACGAAGCCTTCGATATAGGCGGGATCGTCGTCGTAATTCACTGAGGGGGTCTTGATAATCACGATCTGACCGGTCTCCGAGTCCTCGGCCTTGTACACCTGGGTGCGCTTGCTGGCATGGATTTCCTTGAGGATGCGGTAACCGTCCAGCACCATGCCTGGATCCATCGGTGGCGGGAAGGGCAGCTGGGTCAGCTCCTTCAGGGCGGTGTTGGTGTCCTTCATTGGCAGACTGTCGATGCGCACTATCTGCGTGGTGATATTGTCGTTGCTGCCGCCATCGAGGGCGAACTTCACCAGTTTTTCCGCCGCCACCTGCAGGTCATGGTTTTCTTCCACGATGCGCTGGATATCCTTGTCACTGACAAAATCGTGTACGCCATCGGTGGTGAGAATGAAGAGATCCCCCGGCTTTAATGTGAGTTCGCGATAATCGATATCGAGGTGGATGTCGATACCCACGGCGCGGTTCAGGTAGTTTTTTTCTTCGGATACCCAGCGGCGGTGGTCGGTGGTCAGTTGCTCCATGTTATGTTTTTGCAGACGATAAATGCGTGAGTCGCCGACGTGGAAGATGTGTCCACTGGTGGACTTCAGCACCAGTGCACTAAAGGTGGTCAGCAGGCCGCGGGTGGCATGCTCGGTGTGCTGTGCCTTGCTGTACAGCCAACTATTGATGGCGGTGAGGATCTTGTGCGCCGAGGTCTTCGCCGTCCACGAATCCGGCGTGGAATAGTAGTCGGAGAGAAAACTGCCGACCGCCGTCTGTGAGGCCTCACGGCCATCGATGCTACTGCTCACGCCATCGGCGATGGCGATGGCGATGCCCTTGGTGTCGAGTTGTGGTGGCTCGGGAATGATGGCGCCGTGAAAATCCTGGTTTTCGTTTTTCAGACCCCGCTCGGAGTGTTGGCCGATGGTGACGTTGAGTTTCACATTCATGGTGGACGAAGGTTCTGTATCTGGGTGAGTGATGGATGAAAAATGAAAATGCAGCGTTGCTGCCGTTGCGATTGTATCATCCCTGTTTTCTGTAACAGCGGTTCCGTTAACACCTTCCCCTTTTGGGCGAAAGCCGGGAGGAGGGTGATGGGCTGGGGTGATGGGCTGAGCAGGGGTTAATGGTAACATATTGATTTAATTGCCCCTTCATTGTCAGTGGCGTCCCGCCAAATTACGTATAAAAAACAGGTTATTGAAGGTGTACCTGCTTTTGGTGATTCACCTCTGACATTCATGCCGTTGCGCCCCTCGCACGCAGAGGGAAAGAGCATGGCTCCAGTGATTGAATGGTGTAAATCAGTGCTGTCCCGTTAACGAGACAGCAGTGGATGTAAATACATGTTTTCAGCTGCTATCGATCATTTTGTTTTATACCGCTGACAAATCGATGGCACTCAGATCACACGAGAAGCGGCATAAAAAATCACGAAAAAGTCACAAAAAATCACGAAAAAATACATAAGGATTCTGTTTTGCTGAAGCGCGTATTCTTTATTATCGGTCTATTGATTATTTATGGCTCTCTGTATCCGTTTAACTTTCACGCTGCACCTGTGGGTATCTGGGCAGAGTTTTTTGCCAGCTGGCGTGCCTTCACCGGACGCGGCGATGCGCTGAGCAATATCCTGCTATTTGCGCCTTTTGGCTATTTCGGTGTACTGATCTATGGCCGCAAGGCGTGGCTGATTATCATGCCATTGGCTGTGGGTTTGCAGGTGTTGCAGGTCTACCTGCCGGGACGAGATGCCAATCTGCAGGATGTGTACTGGAATATGGTGGGTGCGGGTATGGGGGGCGGGATGGCGTTGCTACCGTGGCTGAGAACTTTCGATCTGGGTACTACAGGGAATAAGGATGCCAATTATGCCCTGTTGCTGATTGGCAGTTGGCTGGCCTATCGGCTCATGCCCTTTGTGCCCAGCATTGACTGGCAACAATTCAAGGCCAGCCTCAAGCCTTTGCTGTTGTACCCCCAGTTTTCGTCTGTTGGTCTGTTGCATGATACCGTGGCCTGGGCCGTGGTTGCTTATCTGTGGTCGTTGGTGTGTCGTAGCCAAAATGCGGGTTTGTGGTTATTGCTTCTGATTGGCAGTGTTTTTTCGCTGGAAGTACTGATCATCAAAAATGTCATCAGTGTGACCAACGTACTGGGCGCAGTCCTCGGTGTGGGCCTGTGGTGGCTGTGGCTGCGCAGAGTGCTTTCCGGATTCGTGATTCTGATTCTGCTGCTGATGCTATCCCTGCTGTTGAGTGGACTTGCACCGTTCCAGTTGCGCCCAGTGCCGGGTCATTTTTACTGGTTGCCGTTCCACGGTTTCCTTGATGGTTCCATGATGATCAATATCAGCGTGATGTTTGAAAAGGGCTTCTTTTACGGGGCACTGATTTTGTTATTGCAGAAGGAAAGTGGGCGTTTTCTTTTTGCGGTGGTTTCGGCATTCCTGCTGACTCTGGCCATCGAGATCGGACAGGTATTTGTGTACGGTCATACGGCTGAAATTACTGATCCGCTGTTGGTCTTGCTGATTGCCATGATGTTGAAGGCCGTGATGAACGGTTTGCCACTGCGTGCGGTAGTCGGCAGTGGTCGGTAATATTATCCCGAACGGAGTACATTAAGGGAGTACCAAGAGGTATTTATTAATACCGTAGTGCGGGTACATGCAAGCAAATGGTTATTTATGCATTGAAATTAATTGCCCGGAACGACTTACTGCGCTCATCTACGCTGATAGCAGAGTGTAGGGTGGGCACTGCCCACCATTTTCGTGAACACTGAAAGCCTGCATCGGTGGGCGTTATCCACCCTACGGATCACAGTAGGGTGGACGGTCAGTTATTTCGTGCAGGTCTCTTATTTTACTTCGATCATCTGTACGGTGCCGTCCGGCATGATTTCAGTCATTTGTCCCTTGGGTTCTTCCAGGAAGAAAAGGATGAGGAAAAACACGCAGGCCGAAACAATGCCGATGACGAGAAAGAACTGGTCATAATCGACCAATGAATTCACGGTAAGAAACAGCACTGCGCCGACGTTGCCAAAGGCGCCGACCATGCCGGCGATCTGCCCGGTCATGCGGCGTTGCACCAGCGGTACCATGGCGTATACGGCGCCGGAGCCGGCCTTGGAAAAGATACCGGCGACGACGGTGATACCGACCACGACCCACACCGGCCAGGATTGCTCGACCAGTCCCAGCACCAGAAAGCTGACGGTGATGCCGGTGAAGACGATGCCCAGGGTCAACTTGCGGCCGATCTTGTCGCTGATCCAGCCGCCGCCGGGACGGGCGAACAGATTGATGAAGGGATAGATACCGGCCAGCAGGGCGGCGGTGACGTTGGGAATGTCGAACCAGGAGACGTAGAACATGGCCAGCATGGAAACCACGGCCAGCTCGGTGCCAAAGGTCACCAGGTAGGCAAAGTCGAGAATGGCCACCTGCTTGAATTTGTAACGATGCAGGTCGGGCACGGGCTCTTTCAGCACATGACTGTTGATGTGCCAGATCTTCCATACCTGTAGCAGATAGAGACCTGCCAGCGCGATGTAGACCGTATAGGTCGCTGCTTCGCCGATCAGCCCCATGTTGCTCGGAGAGAGCTTCCAGGTGAGTAATCCCAGGGCCAAAAACAGCGGGATATTCATCAGAATATAGAGCAGCAGGTCGCTGCCACTGGTGATTTCCATGGCGCCGGTCTTCTTCGGCTTGAAATAGGTTGAACCCTTGGGGGTGTTACTGACACGGGTGTAGTAGAAAATGCCATAGAGAATGGCCGCTACGCTGGCGACGGTCAGGGCGATACGCCACCCCGTGTCATCGCCGATGCTGGCGGCGATGAAGGGTAGGGTCATGGCCGCACCGGCGGAGCCGAAGTTGCCCCAGCCACCGTAGATACCCTGAGCAATGCCGGTCTGTTTGGCGGGAAACCACTCACCGATCATGCGGATGCCGACCACGAAGCCAGCACCGATGAAGCCGGAAAGGAAGCGCAGGATGGCCAGATGTTCATAGCTGTCAGCCCAGGCAAAGGCGATGCTGATCAGTCCGCCCAGGCTGAGAATGCCGGTATACATGATGCGCGGACCGAACTTGTCCACCAGCATGCCAACGATGATACGTGCGGGGATGGTCATGGCCACGTTGAGAATCAACAGCACCTTGGCCTGCTGGTCGGTGAGATCCAGGGCTTCTTTAATAAAGGGCATCATGGGCCCAAGGCCGAGCCAGACCACGAAGGTCATAAAAAAGGCAAACCAGGTGTAATGCAGGATGCGTATGTTGTCCTGTTTCAGGTCGAAGATGTTGAGTTTCAGCAGCATGGTTGTGAACCCTTGGAGCAAAGTCGAGTATATATGCGCCTCGTTAGCAGTAATCATGCCAGATGAGCAAGTCATTGGCCAGTATTGATATTTTCCGCAATCAGGAATTCTGACAGTGTGATTTGCACTTTCTCGGTGCGCCTGATGACGCTTGCCCGCTACATGACGACTGTTTGGGTGCGCCGATTTCGAGAGAGTGCAGGGTGCCGGGGGCGGCAATGGTTTGAGTCATGCCTGATCGCAATGCGCAGGGCGGCAGTATTGCACTATGATGGTGCAATGTGCGTCTGTAAGGCTTGCTGTTGCGGTCGGTTTTATGGTTTTTAGCCCAATATAAACAGTATCTTATCCTGGCGCTTTGTTATTGGCATGATGTTTGCAAATCAGGCTGCCATATTCAGAGGTGTCCCGGGTCAGGCCGGGTGCCGCCCATTATGTATTCGGAGAGCTTTAATGAAAGAAAAACTCGTCCTGATTGGCAACGGCATGGCCGGCGTGCGCACGCTGGAGGAGTTGCTGAAACTCGACCCGGCGATGTATGACATCACGGTCTTCGGCGAGGAGCCCTACGGCAATTACAACCGCATCCTGCTCTCTCCGGTGCTGGCTGGCGAGAAGACCATCGACGATATCATGCTCAACGATCTGCAGTGGTATGAGGACAACGGCATCACCCTGCATATGAACGAAAAAGTGGTGGAAATCGATCGGCGTGCGCGCAAGCTGATTACCGACACGGGCCGCGAGGAAAGCTATGATCGCCTGCTGCTGGCCACCGGTTCACATCCCATCATCCTGCCGGTGCCGGGAAACGATCTCGATGGCGTCATCAGCTTCCGCGATATCAAAGACGTGGATGCCATGCTGGCGGCGGCGAAAAATCACAAACATGCGGTGGTTATCGGCGGTGGTCTGTTGGGCCTGGAGGCCGCTAACGGCCTCAAGCTACAGGGCATGCACGTCAGCGTGGTGCACCTGATGGACACCCTGATGGAGCGGCAGATGGATCCCGTCTCCGGCGATATGCTCAAGCAGTCGCTGGAAGAGCGCGGCCTGAATTTCCTCATGGGCGCCAGCACCGAAGCCGTCCTCGG
>JALTPW010000917.1 GCA_026999335.1 Chromatiales bacterium | reverse complement strand
AGCAATGGCATGGGGTCATTGCTTGACTTTGCACTATCCAATCACTTTTTTCTGAAGACCACCGACAAACCCTAATTGTAGTTGTCGTGCCATAATGGAACGAATGTAGTAGCAGGCGTGCAAGATCAAGCAATGACCCCTTCCTGTGCGGCGTCGAAGACGAGATGCGCAGAACCCATTGCTTTTCATGATGTAAATCGAATTCAGATGCCGTGGCTATTTGTATGGCAGCTGGCATGTGCTCGTTCAGACTTAAAAATCAATGGGTTACAGTCCCCGCAGGGCAATGTGCCTCGTATGCAGATTACACGGATATATATAGAAAAGAGCTGTTTTCTTGCTATGATTAGGTGACGTGTATAAAAAATCCACGAATCGTATACAAGTGCTAGTGGGTATTCCATCGAGATGACAAGGCCATCGATCCCTCTCTTACCGCCCGAAACGGAGCTTGAAACCCGGGCCGTATTGAAGAAGCTTGCTCCGGCGCATCGCTATCTGGCCGAACTGAAAGGCATGGCGGCGACTATTCCCAACGAGCACATCCTCATCAATACGTTGGCCTTGCAGGAAGCCAAGGACAGCTCCGAAATCGAGAATGTCATTACCACGCAGGACGACCTGTACAAGGCCAACCTGTTTGCGGACTACATCAGGAATCCAGCGGCGAAAGAGGTCAATCGTTACGCTACGGCCCTGAAATCAGCCTTTGAGAAGGTCAGGGGCGACCGCCTGATTACCGTCAACCGCATCGTCGAGATTCATCGCGTACTGGAACAAAACGACGCGGGAATCCGCACCCAGGGCGGCACGGTGCTCAGGAATGAGAGCACCGGCGAGACGGTGTATACCCCACCACAGACCCACGAGGAAATCGTGCGGCTGATGAGCAACCTGGAGCAATACATCAATGACGATGCCCTCAGCGACGTCGATCCTCTGGTGAAAATGGCGGTAATCCATCACCAGTTCGAGAGCATCCACCCCTTCTACGACGGCAACGGGCGAACCGGCAGAATCATCAATATCCTGTACCTGGTGGCCAAGAGCTTGCTTGATATCCCCGTGCTCTATCTGAGCCGTTACATCATCCGCAGCAAAGATGACTACTACCACCTGCTGCAAGCGGTGCGCGATACGGGTAACTGGGAGCCCTGGTTGATCTACATGCTCGAAGGCGTGGAACAGACCTCACGCCAGACCATCTGGATCATCGTCCGCATCAAAGAAATCATGCAGAACTACAAGCACCGCATCCGCGCAGAGCTGCCCCGGCTCTACAGCCAGGATCTGCTCAACAACCTGTTCCGCCACCCCTACACCAAGATCGAGTGGGTACAGCAGGATCTGGGCGTGTCACGCCTTACCGCTACCAAATACCTGGAGCGCCTGACCGAGCAGGGTTTCATCGAAAAGCACAAGATTGGGCGGTACAACTATTACGTGAATCGTCCATTGATGGATGTCTTTGTCGATATTCCAGAAGCTTCACAGGCGGCCAAGGAGCATTAAATGGCCATGAATGAAGCAGAAACCTGCCGCGTCCATGTCACCCCCAAGCTGCAAGGATCCGATTGGGAAACACTTCCTTATTCCATCGCCGTAGCGCAGACGAAAGACGCGGGATGGGTTGGCTCCCACCGGTTCATTACCTGTGTTCCTGAAAGCGGCGTAACCACTGCTGAGTTCCTCTGCTTTTACCTCCTGACTGAAGAAGGAATTGAGAAGATCCGAGAGGCCTCGCCGGGTGGCGCGGGCCGCAGCCGGACTCTGGGACTAAAAAGCTGGAAAAGATCGAAGTCCCCATCTCAGCTTACGAAAAGCAGCTCTTGTTCAACCACCTGCAACAAAAGGTCGCTGCCATCCAGCAGGCTCAGGCCGATAACCGGATCGAGCTGGACGCCCTGCTGCCCTCAATTCTCGACAAGGCCTTCAAGGGGGAGTTGTAGTGGGATATAAAAAAATCTATCACAATTCCCTCGCAAAGCTGGGGTTGACTTACCATAATGGTAAATACTACGATCATCAGCCGCTTTTCGGGCAGGCTCCCCCTTGGCGAGGGCGAGAGCCGCAAGATTACCGGCGGTTCCTTGTATCCCGCCGAGGAGGTGCTGGCCCTGCTGGCGAATCCGGGCAGTCAAGCGATTCATGCGTGGACCGATAAGTGTGGCAGGGACATGCAGAAGTGGTCGCTGGACGCGGATGACCTGTGCGAGTTGCTGGAGGTTGCGCTGAAAGCCGGGCGGTTTCTTGGCGCGGAGTGGTGTGTCCAGCGTCCCAATGGCCCTTGGGCGGCCTGCGATGCCTATGCGCTGGTGCGGCAGGAGTGGATACCATACGCGCACCGGGAAATAGACATGGGCTATTACATCAAGTTCGCGATTGCCAAGACGGGGAAGGTATTACTGGTGGTTTCTTGCCACCCGTCGGAAGACAGGAGGTAACAACATGACGAATGATTCGAGCAGTCTGTGCCCGATCTGTGGCGAGGGCCATTTGCAGCCTCGGATCGGCAGGAACCCTGTCGAGTACAAGAGGCAAACTTCAGAGGTTGAATTCCATTCTTCTGTCTGTGACGCCTGCGGGAGCGAGCAGTTGGATGCCGCGCAGTTGCGCGCCAACAAGCGGGCCATGGTGGCCTTCAAGAAACAGGTGGACGGCCTTCTGAGTGGTGCCGAAGTGCGTGCGCTGCGGGAGAAGCTGGGCCTGAGCCAGGCGGATGCCGCCAAGGTCTTTGGCGGCGGGCCGGTAGCCTTTTCTAAATACGAAAACGATGACGTGGCGCAATCCGAGGCCATGGACAAGCTGTTGCGGCTGGCCGCCGAAATACCCGCAGCCTTCGAAGTATTAGCCCAGCGGATGGATGCTGCCCCGGTTGTCCCCTCGGTGGATTGGGAGGACGTTAGGGGTTGGTCGGTAGAAGTAGATATCAGTGCAGAGTCCAGCACCAAACGGCCACAGTTGCGGGTAGTCTCCAGCTCAACATCCATGGATGAGCCACGTTGGAGGAACATCGCCGCATGACGGCCAGTGCCGAGTTGCAGCAGGCCATCGACAGTCTGAAGATCCGGGATGTCTATCTGCGTGGGTTGGATGCCCGCTGTCTGGGGGATTTTGATCCCAAATATGCCCCTGACCTTACCGAGCTGACGATTCAACAGATGCACCTTGTCAACCAGTCGCAAGTGGTGGAGATCGAGAGCGATAGACAGTTGCTCAGGGTGTTTGTCCGCTTGGGTGTGCGGTGGGTGGATTCCAAGCACTCAAGCGAAGAGGAATCCATACGGGCGCTCATTGAGGCGGAATTCATCACAGAGTATGAAATGGCCAAGGATCTGGAGAAGGCTGCCATCGACGAGTTTTCCCTCAAGAACGCCAGCTATCATGTCTGGCCGTACTGGCGAGAGCTGTTGAGCAGCCAATGTTCCCGGATGCATTTGCCAAGGCTCATTCTTCCCACGGTGCAGTTGGCGCATAATCGCCACCAGAAGGTGGAAGGATCGGAATCTGCCAGCAAGGTTACCGAGCGTTAACCTCCGAACGGCCGTTCTCAGGAGTTTCGAGCCAAATTTTTCACTCGATTCACAGCCTCATGCCCTATGGATGTGCGGCAGGAGTCAGATCGTTACCGGTACCCCAATCATGCTGGCGACGGGCGTGTAGATGTCCGTTTCTACGTCAGGTGTGCGGATGCTGACAACGAGCGCGTAACGCACCTGTCTACCCCAGCGCTCCAGCTTGGGACGCTCCTTCCACCAGCCGAGGACGGGATAGACTGCGATCTCGCCCCTTGCCGCCAGCTCTGCTGCCGTGCCTCGCCACGTATCGGAGTGAATGGAACCGAAATTGCGCAGTTTCTCCCTGAGAACCCAGCCCTGATCCTGGGTGGTCTGTTTCTGGTATTCCTCGTCACGGGCGTATTGGTTGATGCGCTGGCTGAACTGTTGCGTTGTTTCGAGTGGTCGCCGTACCGCAAAACGCAGGCCGTGGGAGGCGTAGCGGTACTTGTTGGCCCAGCCACGCTCACCGGGGTTGGGTTCGATGAAATAGGAGAGCGTGACCCGCATTTCCACTTCGGTGTCTTCAAGTTCTTGCAGCACATCGGTCGGCCAGGGCAGTGCGTGCAGGTGGATGTCACGGGTCTTGATTGTCTTGTCTTCTTCAAAGAAGGGTTGCAGGCTTTCCTGCGCGATCAGGGTCAAGGCGTTGCTGGCGCTCCACAGCAGTGCTGCTTCATCGGGCACGCCATAGCCGCAATAACGCAGCAGTTGGCGATAGTCTTCCTGTTTGGGTTTTTTCGGTGCTGAGGGCAGCATTCGCTTCAGCATGGCGGGTGTCCAGTTGGCCGAGTGCACCAGCAGGGCCCGCACTGTCTCTGGCCAGAACTCCGGGTATTGGGCCTGAACCCTGGCGGCCATCCTCGATGCAAGGGCGGAGGCGGCGCTGGTGTCGCCAAAGGAGATCAGCTGCTTGCCTATGGCGTACTGGTGGCCAGTGGTTAGCAGTTGCAGGGCGTCGTCGATGTAGTCGGCTAAGCCGTCAACCGGGCTGATGGCCATGTTTCCAGCCTCCATAACGATGTCCGGCTTGATGGGCCAGGTCTTCTGCCAATCCATGGAGGTGCAACTGGAAGGCGACAGGTCTCCAGCCGGTGCGACTGGCTGCCAGCCTGGGTATTGAGCGGTATCCAGCCATGCCTTCTCCGTGTGGCCGCCGACTGTCAGGGCATTCCAGGTCTGACCGGGATCATGCACCTCGTCCGTGAGGTTGCTCTCTGGATAGTGGTGGCGTTTATTGGGGATAGTATTGCCTGCCGAGAGGATGACCAAGTGCCGGTTGTCATCTTCCACACCGGATGTCAGGACGTCGATGGCGGCTGACCAGGAGGACGGACGGCCACGATCCCGGTCATCGGTGGTGGTGACTGCCATGCAAAATGTTCGGTTGCGATCAGGGCGTTCAATTTCTACTCGTGCGATGCTTTCACGGGTGATGGCGCCATACAGGTGCTTGTTTTGGTGATGGCCGGGGTTCGGCATGATCTTGACCGATTCCAGTCGGTGGGTCAGTTCGATCGGGTCATTGCTGGGAAGTGGTCCAGTGAGATCGCCGTAGGTGGCCAGTCCACCCATTGGCGTGCCGTGCCCATAGCGGTCGTCGGTGCCCCAGTTGGCTGAGTCGTAGGAGTGCATGTCGGCTGGATCGGCAACAGGTTGTAACAAGGGGTGCTGCTCGTTGAGGCCAGTGTCCAGCAGACAGACGGCAGGGGCATTGTTCGGTGGTGGTGAAATCCTCTGCAGCGCATGGTTGATCCAGTCCTGTTGCTCCTGCCGATCCATGCCAGTGTAGAAATCGGCCGTGTCCTTTGCGAGCCTGACTTCAGCAATAGCGCCCAATAGCCTGATGGAACGTGTCATCTGCTCCTTGGTGCCATGGACGAGTACAACGGTTCTGTCCAGGAACGAGATGGACTCCCTGCCGACTTGCATTCCGAGTTGTTCAGCGTGGTCGCGCAGGAAGATCTCGTAATCGACCTTGTCTGAGCTGCGCAGCCATACCTCCCACCAGATGACCTGATCATCCTGCGGAAACAGGGCCTTATCGTCGGTAAACAATTGTTCGAGCACGGCCAGCTTGATGGCGGAAATGCTTTCGATCAGCGGTTGCTCTTTCGGCTTGGGTTCCTGGCCCGGCTTTTTGGGGGTGGTGTCTTCGTCACGATAGCGGACGATCTTTCGCAGGAAATGCTCGAGCTTGCCTTCCGGGACGAACACGGTGGCCACTTCCCGTTCGTCCTGTTTCTTGATGGCGCACAGCTCGATGCCGCTGCGCTCATATTCCAGGCTCTGGAATTTGAGTTCGAAGCCGGGCTCGCTTTCGAAAGTGAGGTAGAGGCCATTTCCCACATCCAGGCCGAAGGCCTTTTGTTCTTGCACGATGTCGGCTTCCTGGGCCTGGGCGGCCTCGAGTTGCTGGAGCAGGAGTTCTGCGTGCTGGGTGCGGGTTCGTGGCGGGAGTTTGAATTCCGGGCCGCGTGTACGGGGGCGTGTGTAGCGTTCGGTTGAGGCTGTTTCGTGAAGGAGCAGGTGCGGAAGTCGATCCTTGTGATCTTCGGCCATGCGCGTATCCGGCTAGTCTTGTACGTGGTGCAATTGCTTTCGCTCTTCAAGAGCATGGGTCAGATCACTTTGCATGACCTTGTCGCGGTTGTGGATGATGGCATCCTTGATGGCGTCTTCACTGGCACGGGTCAGATCGCCATAGCTCAAACCTTCGGCGGACTGAGCGACTTTTGTCCAGGCAATGCGGCCGATCTTGAACGCGGCGAGTTTTGATTTCAGGGCAGCAATGATTTCCTTCTGGTTCGGCAGATGATATTCGATGACGTCATCAAAGCGGCGGAACAAGGCGCGATCCAGAAGTTCGGGGTGGTTGGTAGCGGCAATCAGCAGGCTGTCCGAATCGTCTTGTTCGGTCATCTGCAAAAAACTGTTGAGTACACGGCGTATTTCTCCGACATCATTGGCCATTCCCCGTTGAGACCCAATGCTATCGAATTCGTCAAACAGGTAGACGCCACGGGTTTGGGTGATGGCGTCGAAAATCAGGCGCAGCTTACCTGCCGTCTCTCCCATGAACTTGGTCATCAGGCTGTCCAGTCTCACCACGAACAGCGGTAACCCCAGCTCTCCAGCCAAAACAGAAGCGGTCAATGTCTTGCCCGTGCCCGGTGGGCCTATCAGTAGCAATTTCTTGCGAGGAGAGAGGCCATGCGCTCGGATCTTTCGTATTTGCGCATGTTCCTTGATCAGGCGTTTCAGGCGGCGCTCAATCTCCGAGGACAACACCATATCCTTCAAACGCAGCTTGGGATAGTCAACCGATAGCAGCCCGGACAGCTCTCCCCGGGGTTTTGTCAGGGGTATAGGTTGGAGGCGGTTGGCCTCGCTTTTGGCCTTGTCGATGATCTCGCGCAGCTCTTTGGCCAACCGGCCATGGCCGACTTTAGCTTCATGAGCGGCCAGTTGCATGGCGATGGAGTAAAACTGGCTTTCATCACCTTTGATGTGCGACTGCAATAGTGCTTTGAGCTGATCCGCGCTTGCCATGTTCTGAGGTAGGTTCTGTGTTGGTTTGATGAGATTGTGGGCCAATTTTCGTGTTGCTACCAGTCCTTCTTCTGTTTCTGGCCACCGAGAATCCTTGGGACAGATATATTTCCATATCAGTTAGGTGGTTATTATTTGGGTCTTGGGTACATCATAGGT
>JALTPW010000916.1 GCA_026999335.1 Chromatiales bacterium | reverse complement strand
AACCAATCCTTACGTGAACCGACTCGTATGATTTCGGACTGTATGTCAAGGAGCTGAATTAGCTCCTGAAACCTCGCACGCTTATACCAATGATAGACTTCAGCCCAGAGGATGTCAAAGAGCTGTCTGCGTGACGGCGCAGTGCATACGACTTTGGAGGCTGGATGTGTAAGGAGGAACCACATGAGGATCCATGATAGGGAGGCAGACTTACCTGTGCCGTGACCAGAACGGATTGCAAAGTTCTTTCCCTCTGGAAGTTGCGTCAGCAGTTGTTTCTGCTGCCAGGTAGGCTCCACACCTATAGCCTCTCGGACAAAGGCAAGTGGATTTTGCCTCCAAAAGCGAAGTTTGTTCTGAAGGAGAGGCGTAATTGTGTCTGTCATATTTCCAGAGCCTCCAGAAGTTTACTCCACTGAGACTTGATGAACTTATAGCGGGCTTGGGATTCTCCGAATAGGACAGCTATTTCACGGAATACTTGTGGAACAGGCTCGGATTGAAGTTCAGGTTCGGATTGGACTTTGTCCTGAACCTCTTCGGATTTGGGAGCCTGTCCCTGTTGGAGCATGAATGAGGCGGGATCAAGCTTTATAGTGAACTGTAATGGGTGCTGTGGCATCTCAGAACCTCCTAAATTGAACTGCAAATGTTAAACGGTTTAACATTCTCAGGACTTCTTACGCCTACTGAGGTCTCCAGACCTGAATCTTTTAGCAAGGTTCACAGCACTCATAAGGCTTCGGTCTCCAGTCTTCTTCGCCCTTTTCTTGAGCTTTTCCAGACATGCCTCAGTTACCTTCTTGTGTCCCATCTGCTGACAGAGCCTCGTGATTCGTCCAGGTCTCTTAATCGCCTTCTGAATCCACTTCCGCTTACGCTTTGAAGCTTTGTGCTTCATCACTACTTCCTCTTCCTTCTACGTCCTTTCTTTCCACAGCTCATCACATATCCTCCTCAAGCCAAGAGTCTCTTTCAGAGACTCTTTTTGTGGACTTCGTTCTGGGAGCCACAATTTGTGCTACCTTTGGTAGCACTTTCTCCGCAGACCTCCCAATTACATAGCCTCCAAGACCAACATGAATTATGTCAAACAGCTTCATCTTCAACTCAGGTGTCAAGTTCGGTGCTGTAAATCCGAGCCAGTCTGCGACCATAAGCGCTGTAAATGTGAGCATTACCAAAGGTCTCCAATTCCTTGTAAGCCAGCTCTCCGACTTAGCCTCCGCAGTTATGATCTGTGCCTGCAGTTTTGCAAACTCCATTGAGTTCTGCAGAATCGTCTTTTCAAGCTCCGACTTAAGCCTCTCTTTTAGGTCTTTGTCCTGAACCGACTTATCAATCACTCCCAAAAGTTGCTTCCCAAGTCCCAGAACCAAATCCACAATCACTCTTTCTGCTCCTCTGGAGCTTCCGAAAGAAGCTCCATAAGGCGTTCCTCTGATAGAATCAGGTGCTTGCTTACGTCCCTTCCAGACAACTTCAATCCAGTCTTAGCCAACTCCGTGCTTGCTTTTAGCAAGCACTCTGGCGAAGCCTCTCCCAACGCAACCGCCTCCGCAAGCCTTTCCAAGGCTTTGACTGCAACCGCATAGTAATGGACAGACAACAGTCTGTCCAGTTGTCCCTGCTTTTCAAGAGCTCTCAACTCCGAAATGTCAATTCCCAGCTTCTCCGAGAGCCTCCTCTCAAAAGTTGCTGACTTAGTCAGTAAGTCCAGCGGACTCTCCTCTCCAATCTCCTCCAGAGCCCTCTCAGGACTCTTCACTTCCTCAGCCTCTTCAATTGGCTTCAGCCAATCTTCCATAACTTAGAATGCCTCCAACCTAACGTATAATACCAACCCGTTGCAATTGCAACCACTTTTGTGTTTACGTTTTACATTCCCAGAAGTGTTCCCTACAGGAACACGCCTTCCGACCTGCTCTTGTTAAACCGTTAAACATCTACAGCACATCAATACTGTCTGCGGTTGGGAAGACTGTGGGGCTTGGAACTTGGTTCTGGGTCTACGGGGATATTTAACCCTCCTCGCAGGCGCCGTGGGGACAGCGCCCCCTATAAGCGATCCGAATTCGGGAGAAAATCGTAGATTTTATCCAGAGGAAAGAGAAAAGGGAACGGAATATGATATAAATCATATTGACAATATGAATGGTAGATATATAATTTATATATGTCCAAAATCTACGTAAGGAGGTAAGAACCATGAGCACAAAGCAGAGCAAAAAGGCAAGGTGGACGAGAGATACGTCCACCATGGTCACCGTATTCAAATACGGTGACCAGAAAGCAGAGTTTTCTTTCAATGAGCTTCCAGCGGAAGCTCAAAGATTCCTATCGCTCTACGGGCTATCGCAGTTTCTCTCAGATAGGACGGCGTCTGTCTCAGACAAGGTGGAAAAGCTATCGGCAATGCAAGACATCTACATGCAGTTAAAGGAAGACCCGCAAAGCGTTATTGAGAACAAGTCCAACGGGGAAGCCTTGAAAGTCCTTGCACAGGCAAGAAAACTACTGAGAGAAGGTAAAGAGGGTGAAGCTCTGAAGCTCTTGAAATCAATGTGATCCTTGAGGGATAGCCCGTTTTGGGCTATCCCTTTCTATTTTATCTGATTGAATTCCCGAATTCACGACTATAAACTCATAAATTTTCGGGTTGCTTCCGCAATTCACAACATAACCTTAACGTCGCTAAACTCACAGTCATATTTTCAATTTTAGATTTTAAACATTCTCAGCCTACTAAATTAAAGCTCTCAAGTGGAGCTTTGCTCTTACATCCTGTCCTTGTTTAACCGTTTAACATAACTATGAATGTCATTATGAGTCCTCTGGACTAAATATCTATCTACGGCGTTTTTTCCATAATTTTTATATATCTTGGATTGTTAAACATTTATATACTGTAATATATAGAGCTATATAAGTAAATACTGTAATATATAGAGCATGTAAATGTTAAATAATTCACGATATATGTTTTGAAAAGAAAAAATAGCACATTGAGAAGGTGTGAACCGTGGACTCACATTGAGAATGTGAGTCCGAAAGAGGTTGAGAGTCAACGATGAGAACGGGATTGACATTGAGGGAATCGGGAATATATTTTGAGTATGGACGAAAATTACGAAAGCAAAACCACGGCGTTTATCCCGAAAAGAATTCAATCTCTCATGGAAAATCCAAATTTTAGAAAACTCGTAACTCAGAGTCCACGAAAATGTGGACTTTGGATTAGGGATCTATCATCGGGATCTCGTGTATGCTATATTTGGGAAAAGAGATCCAGAAATTCAAAGATATATGAGTTGCAGGATTTCCGTAAAGTGTCTGCAGAGCTGGGAGATATTGCGATTGAGGATGCTATGCTTTGGCATCCATTTTGGGAGCTTCTGGCTCTGCATTGGATTCAGGTAAACCTACATGGTTCACCTGCGTTTACGGAAGTCTGTCTCTGGAATCCGCCAGGGACAGATATAAAGGTCTGTCTGGCTATCCGAGATAGGATAGCCAAGATAGACGAGAGACCACTGAGAAGAAGGAGGGATTTGTAGATGACCTGCGTAAGGAGGGCTGTAAATGTTAAACCGTTTAACATTTACAGGTCATCTGTAAATCTCTGCAAAAGGAGGGATGAATCATGAGGACTGTAGACTTTCTGGATTGGATGGACAAGAACAACCTGCAGATTCTCCTCTACGATGAGGAGAATCAAGTCTTCGTCGTCGGAACTGCCGACGACGAAGTAGTAGGCACAGGATTCTGTAAAGACGAGAATGAAATTGTAGTCCTCCTGATAGAGGACTACAAAGATGAGTTGATGGTGGAGGACTGGGTAGAATGGAATTAAAGCCAAGACAGCTAATCAGAGCTTCATACGAAAGGGAGCTTCTCTATCTGGAGAAGCTCCCGAACGGATTCTCGTTCTTAATCCCTGTCCATTCCCGAGTCCAGCTTGCAGGAAAGAACGATTATGCTCTCATGTGCAACGGAAAACTCTGGATTGCAATGCTGGACTTGGGAATAGATATTCCGACTTACAGACTTGGGGAGCTCCTTAAGCCTTACAGAATCATCGGGAGAATCTCCAAGGAGGACTGGGAAAACATAAAGAGATTGGTCAGAGGACAGGGAAGTCCAGACGAGCTTATGCATCTGCAGTGCGGAGTTACGGACAGAGACGACTGGAAGGATTCGGAGGCAGAGAGGACTGCAGATTTGCTAAGATGGATCTTTGAATAAAGGAGGTGTAAGATGACTGTAGCAGAGTTCTTCAACAAAGCCTTCAGCAGAGGAGCTCTAAAAGGGAGCTACTGTTCAGTAACTAAATCTATGAACCTATATCTCGCAACAGACTGCGATACCATCGACCACTGGCTTCTGGAGTTCGGAGAGACTGAAGAGCGAGTGCTTGAGATAACGCATCACGGCATAAAGGAGCAACGTTGCATAATGAAGATAGAAAGATTCAGCGTTAATGTGGCTATTCATAGACGCAAGACTCAGAGCTATCCAGAACTTGAGAAGCTAATGAAGGAACAAAGCGGAAAACTGTTAGCAACCGTTATTTAAGCGTGGAGGTAAGAGGATGAGGTTAGTAGGAGCTATTGACTCACAGATTGACCACTTTCTCTGGGAATACGAAGGCGAATTCAAGAAGGGACTTGAAGAGTTCATAGACCTGATTGATACTCTGCAGGCAGACTACTGGGAAATCTGGATCGTTGACAAGGAAGGTAGGAACAGGGAGATAGACCTCAAAGCCTCTTACGAGGCAGGAAGACCGATTTACCTGTGAATGTTAAACCGTTTAACATCTAAAGGAGGTGAGTAAAAATGAATGAAGTTGCCTACAAGCTCGCAGAGCTCATAAGAATTCTGCGAAAGTGCGCTAACAACGTGGAGCTCGTAAGTTCTATAGGTAACACTATAGGAGTAGCGCCAGCAAGAAAGATTGAAGTCACAACGCCTAAAGGAACGATCAAAACTGAAAAGATTGGGAGAGCCATAGAATTTATCACAGAGACCTGTGATAGTATACCTGTCTCGTGGTATCTGTATACAGACGGTATGCTAATAGCAGAGATAAATCTAGAGGAGGTAGATCTGTGAAGTGGGACGAATTCATAAAAGAGCTTGAACAGTTCGGAAGAGTGAGACCTACTGTTCACGGAGCTGAGATAGACGCAACCTGGGAAAATGAGCCAGACTTGATAGACTTCTGGGAAGTGGAGCTCTCGGACGGAAGGGCAAGTGTGGACGTGCTTTGGAATGAACAGGAGGGATACACAGATCTGTGGAAGTTTCTGGCTCAGTTCGGAGATGTAGTTAATTATGATTTTATTTAAAGGAGGTGGCGGGATGAATGTAATCAGCAAAGAGCTCAAGGAAAGACTGCTATACGCAGTCTGGGACGTAAAAGCCATTAATTGGCTTGATCTCAAGCTTGCTATCGCGGAAATAATCCGAGCATGCGAAACGGAGGACGAGTTTGATGAAGCCATTGAGGAACTCTGGGAACTCTTGACTAACGATTCAAAAGCTGACCTGCTTGTAGCTTCCGAAGACGGAGATTGGTATATGTCATATTGGCAGGAGCTCCTGGACTTCATAGACACGACGTTCTGTCCTGTAGAGAATGGGCTTGAGGCACTGAAGAAGATGGTCTCTGGAGCTGAGGATGTTTAACGGTTTAACACTTACAGAACACTGGACTTGGTCTGCAAATGTTAAACGTAAACACGTTCAAATTGACAACGCCAACGGCGTGAGGTATAATTATGGTTACAATGCCAAAAGCAGAACAATACGAGCTTAATCCTAAGCTCGTGGAGAAAATTGAGAGCCTGCTTCCAGGGCAGGCTCTCGTTATTGAATGCTCTTCCAGAGAACAGGCAAGGCACTTGCATAAGAGCATAAGCAGATTCGTGGTCAAAGAAACCAATAACGGGACTCTTCCGCACGACTATTCATGCACACTGAATCCCAGACTGAAGGGCTATGTAATTACAGTCAAGTGCCATGAGAGACCAAAACTCAGACTTCTGGAGAAGTCTGATGAAGGCTGGGAGATAATATCAGAGGAGGTTTTGTGATGAATGTCAGCGTGTATCTAAACAAAAGAGAGCTTACGTTCTTGTCTGAAGTCGGACTTGAGCTTGGAGTCGGAATGACTGCGACGATAAAGGCGATACTTAACGCCTTCATGAAAGAGCACGAAAACGATGATCCCAAGCAAGTAGCAAGCTACCTCTCAGAATTCCTCACAATGACTTCAAAGATGAAGTCTTACGAGGTAACTGGCAAGTTACCAGGCTCAGCTCGGTGAGGCTTTATGCCTCACTCTGGTGAGCCCAAAGCTCACCAAAAATCTCTATAGGAGGTGTCTGACATGGCAGAAGTTCAAGAGGCTCAAGGCGTCAAGCTTGAGAAGGACTACGGAGATGCCGTAGTCCGAGTGCTGGAGAACGGAGATGTCGTAGAGGAAGTCTCTATAGGAGACTTCCCAGAGGACATCCAAGAGCGCCTGGCTATTTACGGACTCTATGTAAAGCTCCAAAGGAGCACTGCAGGGAAGGATCCAGAGACACATCTGGAGCATATCAGCAAGACAATTAATGCATTGAGAAGCGGAAAATGGACAGTTGGAACCTTCGGTCCCAGAATGGGCAAGAAGGCTGCGATATTGAACATGATTAAGGAAACAGATCCTCAGCTCAGGGAGCAGTTTGTTCAGGCTCTTAGAGTCTCAGGTCAGCTTGAAAAGGCTGGGATTACGGAGGAGGAACTTCAAGAGGCTATGCAAGGCTAATCCCTTGCCCCCATCCCTCCCCCTTCAGAGCTTGGGAGGCTCCCAGCCTCCCTTTTCTAAATACTGCAGATGTTAAACCGTTTAACATTTACAGAATGGAGGATTTGAGATGGAGTTTAAAACAGTTCACAAGGAGAAGATACTTAACAGTCCTTTCCAGAGACAGCTCTCAGAAGGGCTCGTAAAGAGGCTAAAGACCTCAATAACAACCTGCGGATTCCTTGTTCCACTCATCCTCGTCCGAATTGATGAACAACTCGCAGGCAAACTCGGACTTAAAGAAGTCCCAGAGGAACTCTACTTGCTCGTTGATGGACAGCACAGATTCAACGCAGGTCTTCAACTCGGAATGACTGAATTCCCAAGCTTTATCGTAGATAAGGCTATCCTCAACTTCCCTCTCCACCTGAACACTGAGAAATCAGATAACATCAAGGACAAAGCAACAAAGATTT
>JALTPW010000915.1 GCA_026999335.1 Chromatiales bacterium | reverse complement strand
AAAAGGTGCTCAAACCCACCGCCATCGTGCTGCGCAACGACAGCGGCTCGCGCCAGCTGGAGGGATTGGAGAGCTACATCGATACCGCCCACGGGCAACTGCCCGACGAGCTGGTCATCGAAGAGAACGGCGCACGCTTCGCCATCGACCCGCTGGGCGGACAAAAAACCGGCTGGTTCTTTGACCACCGCATGAACCGCGCGCGCATGCAGCAGTACGTAAAGGGCCGCCGCGTGCTGGACGTGTTCAGTTACATCGGTGGCTGGGGCATCGAAGCGGCAGTTGCGGGGGCCAGCGAGGTAATGTGCGTGGACAGCAGCCAAACGGCCATCGACCGCATCCATCAAAACGCCGGACTCAATGGCCTGGACGATACCGTGGTCAGCCTGCAGGGTGACGCCTTCGAGGCGCTGAAAAATCTGCGTCAAGCCCGCGAGCGTTTCGACGTGGTGATCATCGATCCCCCGGCCTTCATCAAGCGCAAGAAGGATTTCAAGGAAGGCCTGAATGCCTACCACCGCATCAACCAGATGGCCATGCAGGTGCTCAACAAGGGCGGTTATCTGATCAGTGCCTCCTGTTCCTGGCACCTCAAACAGGAGCAGTTGCGCGACACCATACTCAAGGCCAGCCGCCACGTGGATCGTGCTGCGCAGATCGTCGAACAGGGGCACCAGGGGCCGGATCATCCCGTGCACCCGGCCATTGCCGAGACGGATTACCTGAAAGCGTTTATCGCGCGGGTGCTGACGAACTGAGGTTTGGCAGGGTCATTTGCACCACAGGGGCACAGAAAACACGCTGAATTCAGTCCCTCTCTGCACCCCGTATCCCGGGGTGGAATGAATAGAAAACATCGTGCGCACAACACGGATACCTAATGCCTCTGCGCATGCCACGCCCTTGTAGTGAATAATTACTGACGGGCTTCCTCTTCACCCCTCACCCGGTGCGCGCGAATAAAATCACCTAATAGATGAAAGGATTCACCAAAGGCACTACCGCGCCGCCAAGCCAGCCCGATCTCGCGCACACTGTTCTCGGCCAGCGGGTAGGTTCGGATACGTGTGCTCTTCAACAGGGGTGAGTTCACCGCCATCTGCGGCAGGTAGGTAATCCCCAGGTCGGCATCCACCATCTCCACTAGGGTCAGCAGGCTGCTGGCGGCAAAGCCACTCACTTGCTCCAGCTTGCGGATCTCACAGGCCGACAGGGCATGCTCGCGCAGACAATGACCGTCTTCCAACAGCAGCACGCTCTCCTGCGGCAGACTCTCCACATTATAATGCTGCGGATCCACCAGTTTGCTGTGTTCGTGACAGGCGAGACGAAAGGGGTCATCGAACAGACCCATCAGTTCCACATTGCGCAATGCATACGGCAGGGCAATAAGAATAAGATCCAGCTCGCCGGCCATCATTTTTTCGTATATTCGCCGAGTAAGGTCTTCGTGCAGATACAGCTGTAACTGCGGGTAGGCCTGACGCAATGCCGGCAGCACCTTAGGCAACAGAAAGGGGGCGATGGTGGGAATCACCCCCAGGCGTAACTTGCCCGCCAGTGGATCGCGATTGCTGCGTGCCAGCACCACCAGTTCCTCCATTTCACGCAGACAACCACGCGCCCTGACCGCCACCTCACGGCCGCTGGCAGTGATAGTGACGCTCTTGTTGGTGCGATCCACCAGCTGCACCTCCAGCAGCCGTTCGAGATCACGGATGGCGACGCTGAAGGCGGACTGGGAGACGAAACAGGCCTGCGCGGCCTTACCGAAGTGACCATGGCTCTCCAGGGCAACGAAGTAACGTAGCTGTTTGACCGTGGGCAGATTCATGCTATCGCGGCCTCCTGTGTGACCCCCGAACCTATGATCTAAATAATAGATCATTATGATATAAACGTTCTATTTTACGAAATATCAAATTGCGCCTAGACTCTCTCTAACGATTTGAAAACAGCCAGCAACAAACCAAGGAGTCAGACATGTTAGAAAACCGCGAAGGCCAGAATATCCCCAAGGTCACCTTCCACACCCGCCAGGATCACGAGTGGATCGACCTGCCCAGCGACGACGTCTTCAAGGGCAAGACCGTGATCGTATTTTCCCTGCCCGGCGCCTTCACGCCCACTTGTTCGTCGTCGCACGTACCGCGCTTCAACCAGCTCGCACCGGTGTTCAAGGCTCATGGCGTCGATGAGATCATCTGCATGTCGGTCAACGATGCCTTCGTCATGAACGAGTGGAAGGCCGAGCAGAAGGCCGACCAGATCACCTTCCTGCCCGACGGTAACGGTGACTTCACCGACGGCATGGGCATGTTGGTGGACAAGGACGACCTCGGCTTCGGCAAGCGCTCCTGGCGTTATTCCATGCTGGTAAA
>JALTPW010000914.1 GCA_026999335.1 Chromatiales bacterium | reverse complement strand
CGCCCGCTGGCACCGACATGGGCGGTATGCCCGGCACCAGCGGCGACAGCGAAGGTGAGTCCGATCCGCTGTATGACGATGCCGTGCGTATTGTGACCGAGACGCGCAAGGCGTCTATTTCCGGTGTGCAACGGCGCTTGAAAATTGGTTATAACCGCGCCGCACGGATGGTGGAGGAAATGGAGGCGGCGGGGGTTGTGGGTGAATTGCAGTCGAATGGTTCGCGTGAAGTGTTGGCACCGCCGCCGCCGAAGGATTGATTTTGTGGAAGATTTGGCGGTCACGTTGGGTTGATTAAAACTAAAAATCGGGTGAGCAGGTTTTTATGCCACACGGAATATGAATCAGCCGCGTAGGTGCATAAAACGTGCCCACCCTGTTTGCTTGCATGCTAGACGAAGAAGGAATTGCATTATGAGGGTATCCGCAGGTTTTCGGAGCTCGTATCCAAAACTGACGGTTTGGATAGAAACGAACTTGTCAAAAGTAAAAGCTAAACCTAAAGTTTGGGCCGCATTTGTCAAGTATAGTGAGCTCAATTCAGCGAAGGCCTTTCTTGCGCTAACTCCTGGCCAGGATCCAGAAATACATTACGATGTAATGCCTAGGGCAAATGGTCGATTTTCCGGGGCTCGATTTCCCAACCGAATTTATCTTGCCAAGTCTATTTGTGATAAATTTGAAAAATCAGACTTTAAGAATCTAAATATGCATATATTGGTTGAGTCTACAATATTACATGAAATGGTTCATTGGGGAGACTGGAAAGACGGAATCGATCAGGCTGGCGAAGAAGGTAAAATGTTTGAACGCGCAGCATATGGTAGAGACATAAACAGGTATTGGTGAAATGATAAGGGATTTTGGCTGGAAAATTTATGTGATTCTCGTGAGTGCGGTGATGTTGGCGGCGTGTGACGTTAACGATGGGCTGGAAGAAGGAAAAAAGAGAATGATAAATAGCGAGAAAGAAGTTTTATTTAAAATGATATTGGATCACCCTGATCTTCAGCAATATCTGCATCCAGATTTGGCGCAACGAGTGCCGTTAAAAGTCAAAAGCAATAATGAGCTTGGTGTTGACCTGTCAATAGAAAAATTCGCTAAGCCAGTATTGTTTATTGAGGCTATTGGCTCCACGGAAAATACTCCAATGCTAGAGGTTGTTTTGTTTGAGGCTGGTGATGGTCAGGTATCATTTAAGATTCTCTATGCTATAGAGGGTGTCATCATAAAAGGTGTATTGGACAAAAGTTCTGGTCAATGGTTATTTAAAGAGTTCGTAGTATTCGAAAGTTGATATGTAGCTGAAGAGTTCTATCTCATCGAAAGAGACAGGGTCATAGAGGCGGGGTCAGTTTTCGCATTGTTATATTCATCTCCGCATTTCCAGTGGGCAGTGCCCACCCTACAAATGCTACCAAATGCTACTGTATGGAGGCTGGCGATGACCTCGTCGACGGGCAGGGTGTATGTCGTGTACATAGCCAGGTAGGGTGGGCAGGCTTTTCATGCCCACGCGGAATGTGACTCAACTCAACCGCGTGGGCAGATAAAACGTGCCCACCCATTGGAAAACTCCCTTCATGCCTCAAAATTCATGTATTTTGCGTCGCTGAAAATGCGAAATTTCCCCCACGGCTGGATTTGTTTTCACACGTGAATAAAGAACTGCGCAATTTCCTCCACGCCATACGCCAGAGTGCGCAGGATCTGGCCCCCATCGTGCTGGTGATCAGTTTTTTTCAGTTAGTGGTGTTGCAGCAGCCGATTCCCAATATGGGTGAGATTTTCGTCGGTACTCTGCTGGTGGTGCTGGGCCTGACCCTGTTTGTGCGCGGACTGGAGATGGGGCTGTTTCCCATCGGCGAGTCCATGGCCTACGATTTCGCCCGTAAAGGCAGCCTGTTTTGGCTGCTGACCTTTGGTTTTCTGCTCGGTTTCGGTACCACGGTGGCGGAACCGGCACTGATCGCGGTGGCCAATGAGGCGGCGAAGGTGGCGGCCAATGGCGGCGTTATCGCCGCCACGGACGAGGCCCGCGATGGTTATGCGCTGGGTTTGCGCCTGACGGTGGCGGTAGCGGTGGGCTTGGCGATTCTGATCGGTGTACTGCGCATTCTGCGCGGTTGGCCGATTCAGTATCTGATCATTGGTGGTTATCTGGGAGTGGTGGTGATGACCGCTTTTGCACCCGATTCCATCATCGGCATCGCCTATGACTCCGGTGGTGTGACCACCTCCACCATCACCGTGCCGCTGGTCACCGCCTTGGGTGTGGGGCTGGCGTCGAGTATCCGCGGGCGCAATCCCATGGTCGACGGTTTTGGCCTCATCGCTTTCGCCTCGCTGACACCGATGATCTTCGTCATGGCCTACGGGATGCTGATCTGATGGGGCTGTTGCTCGATATTCTCGGCACCCTGGTGCTGACGGTGCGCGATGTGTTGCCCATCGTGGTGATCATCTTCAGCATGCAATTTTTGGTGATTCGCCGGCCGATACCCAATCTGCGCAAGGTGTTAATGGGTTTTGTGTTCGTACTGTTGGGGCTGACGCTGTTTTTGGTGGGGCTGGAAAAGGCGCTGTTTCCGCTGGGTAAAATCATGGCCCAGCAGCTCACCGATCCCGCATTCCTGGCCACCTCATTGGATCGCACCGGTGAGTTGCTGCAATGGCATCATTACAAATGGGTGTATCTGTTCGCCTTTGCCATCGGTTTCGCCACCACGCTTGCTGAACCTGCGCTACTGGCGGTGGCGATCAAGGCCAACGAGGTGTCGGGTGGGGCCATTGGTGTGAGTGGCCTGCGTATGGCCGTGGCGTTGGGTGTGGCCGTCGGTATCGCGCTGGGAGCATACCGCATCGTGACCGGCCTACCCTTGCAGAATTTTATTATTGCCGGTTATGTGGTGGTGATTGTGCAGACCCTGTTCGCCCCGAAGATGATTATCGCTCTGGCCTATGATTCCGGTGGAGTAACCACCTCCACCGTTACCGTACCGCTGGTCACCGCTCTGGGGCTGGGATTGGCCAGCACGGTGCCCGGGCGTAGTCCGCTGTTGGACGGCTTCGGCCTGATCGCCTTTGCCAGTCTGTTTCCCATCATGGGCGTGCTGGGCTATGCGCAGTTGAGCCATTGGAAAGCGCGGCAGTCCCGTGACTAAACTACCACCGACTAAAGTAGGTGGGTTAGCGCATTCGGTGCTGATGACTAACGTCATCAACCTCGCACCGTCATCAGCGTGCATGCGTCAAAACATGAACATCAAAGTCACCGTCTAAAGACGGTGGTTTTGATCAAGTTAATGGAAAATAAATGTTTTTCAAACACCAAACAGTTGAACTTGATGGGAGGTTGGTATGCATTTCAAATTGATTATTGCACTGATCGAAGATAATAAGACTGAGAGGGTGTTGAAGGCGGCACGTGATGGTGGTGCCACCGGGGCGACGGTGGTCAACCATGCCCGTGGTGAAGGACTGGAGACCTGCAAGACCTTTTTCGGTCTGTCACTGGAGACGCCACGCGATATGTTGCTGTTTCTGGTGGAGGAACACCTGAGTCGGAGTATCCTCGAAAAGATTGCCGCAGTGGCGGAATTCGACAGCTGTCCCGGCAGTGGCATTGCCTTTCAGATCGATGTGGAAGACGCTGTGGGTGTCGCACATCAGGTGCAGGAACTGACATCGGTGGTGGAGGATGAATTATGATCAATCGTGAAATCGTTCGCGTCCGCGATGTGATGCAGCGGCAGGTCGAGATTGTCGATGGCATGATCACGGTGAGCGAGGCCCTGAAAACCTTGCGGCATGCGGGGGTCAAGTGTCTGATTATCGACAAGCGCCATGACAACGATGAGTACGGTATGGTGCTGATCGCCGATATCGCCAAGCAGGTGCTGGCCAGGGATCGTGCAGCGGATCGCGTCAATGTCTACGAGATCATGAGCAAGCCGGTGCTGACCGTGGCCCCGGAGATGGACATTCGCTACTGCGCACGGCTGTTTGAGCGTTTTAGCCTGTCGCGTGCGCCAGTGGTGGATCAGGGCGAGCTGCTGGGCATTGTCAGCTACACCGACATGGTGCTGCGCGGATTGTGCCGGGATATCGACTGAGATTCTCGTTTTTTCGGTTGTTGTCTTTCTGTAACCATTCAGTATCAGCGCACGACGGGGTTATGGGATTCACGGAGGTGCCTGTCCACAGGTGTGCGCACGGCGCACACTACACCTGCCCGTAGCGTACGCTATGCGCACGATGATTCCTGGCACACTCGCCCATACCTTTCCTCCCGGCTTTCATTTCATCCATGCATTTTCTGTGTTCGCCGTGGTGAATGGTTGCGTCTTTCTCTGTGCTCCTTCGTGTCTTTTGCGCTTATTGGGTTTTTTCCATTTGTTGGCGAGTAGTGGGTAAGTCTGTGGAAGGCATCTTCAGTTTTTGGCAGGGTTGTCGATAACTCTGCCAAGCAAAACCGGATGCCGACACCATCGATGAACATGTTGCGCCAGGCGCTGTGCGCCCTCGTTCTGCTGCTGATCGTCCTGCCGGGCGGAGCCGCCACCGATCCCAATAGTGCACTGATCAATGCCGCGCGCGAGGGACGCATGGCGGAGGTGCGCTCGCTATTGGCTCAGGGCGCCGATGTCAATGCCAGTAATCCCAATGGCAAGACCCCACTGATGGTGGCGGCATTCTACGGCAATTCACGCATCATCCGTCTGTTGTTGTCCGAGGGCGCGGATGTCAATGCCAAAGACAAGGGCGAATCCACCGCCTTGATGGCGGCTATTTTCAACGGTGGTCTGGGTATCGTCAAAGACCTGATTGCCGAGGGCGCCGACGTCAACGCCAAGAACAAGGCCGGGCTGACGCCGTTGAAACGGGCGACGGCCATGGAGCACAAAGAAATTGCCAAGTTGCTTGAGGCATCGGGCGCCGAAGTCGCAGCCGAAGAGGGTGGCGGGAAAAAGAAGAAAAAGAAGAAGAAAAAGAAGTAGTTTGGCTTTACACTGCCAGCTCTTTCGAACTTACAGGCTGACGTTACAGACAAATGCAGATCGACGGATGGGTTCTTGCTGCGGGCACTTTTTTTCTTGGTTTGGGCTGGTTTCTACTGCGCTTTTTACGCCGCTGCGAGGCGGCCAGCCCGGCGGACTGGGGCGGTTCCTGGCACAATCGCTTGGTCGGCATGACGGTGCTGTTCTGCCGCCACTTCCATCGCTTGCCGCCGGATCTGCTGCCGTTGCCTGCCGCAGGCCCCGTGGTAGTAGCCAGTAATCACGTTTCCGGACTGGATCCCCTGCTGCTGATCGCCGCCAGCCCACGTCCTTTGCGCTTCCTCATTGCCCGCGAGGAATATGAGCGTTTCGGCCTGACCTGGCTTTTTCACCTTGCCGGCTGTATTCCCGTGGATCGTTCGGGCCGCCCCGAACGCGCCCTGCGCGAGGCCCTGCGTGTATTGGGTGATGGTGAGGTGATTGCGGTTTTCCCCCACGGTAAAATCCATCTCGATACCGATCTGCCACGTAGGATCAAGGGTGGCGCCGTGCGCCTGGCGCAGCGGGCCGGGTGTCCGATTCTACCCCTGCGCGTGGAAGGGGTACGTGGTGAGGGACATACCCTGCTGGCGGTGCTGCTGCGCAGCCGGGCGTGGATTCGGGTTTTTCCGCCGCTGGATTGCCCATTGCTCTCCGAGCAGGATTGCCTGCTGCAGCTGACGCGGATTTTGCAGGGGGAAACGGCTAATGGCACTGACTCACGTTGAAAATCCGGTCATTCCGGGGGCTTGAAGCACTGTATATGCTGGATTCCCGTCTGCACGGGAATGACGGTATGTTAATCCTCTCAAGCTTCAGTCAGCCGCATTCGGTTCAGCATCTGTAATCGATTGAATTAAAAAGGCGAATCTTTGTGCCGTCTTGCAGGATGTTCCCGGTCTGGCTAATATCTGAGCAAATTCCTTTTTTACCGGCAGCAGTCACGGAGTGGTTATGGCATTGGAACTTGTACCGGAAGACGACGATAAGGATCAGTCTGCAAAGACTGAAGAACAACAGGAAACGCCAGCTTATAATGGCCCTGAGCGGCGTCAACAACAGCGGCGGCAAAAGGTGGATCGTCGCGAGATGGTGCGTTTCGAAGAGAAGACGGATCGGCGCTCTGGACAGGATCGCCGCCGCCCTCAGGGCCTGTGGAAAAATCGCGATTTCTGAGCCGTTTCAAATCCCCGGATCACCTGCGGCAGTTGCATCGACTGCCCGTCTTTTTCTATCTTTTCTCAGGCCCTCCCGCTGCTTCGCCAGGAAATCCTGTGGCGCTGAACACGGCGTTGTCACCCTGATAGAGTACTAGGTTGAATCGTCCCCCGCCCATCCCCATCTATCTCTCAACAGTGAATCGATTTCATACTTTTACAGGGGTTGATGCGACATGCGTATGGACAAACTTACCAGTAAATTTCAGTCGGCATTGGCCGATGCACAAAGTCTGGCGGTGGGCCGGGATCACCCGTTTATCGAGCCGGTACACCTGATGACGGCAATCCTCGACCAGGAAGGCAGCACGGTGCGCCACCTGTTGGCCAATTCCGAAGTCAACATCAATCAGTTGCGTGCCTCACTGGGCGAGGCGCTGGATCGCTTGCCACAGGTCGAGGGCGCGGCCGGTGAGGTGCATGTATCCAATGACCTGGGGCGGCTGCTGAACCAGACCGACAAGCTGGCGCAGAAACGCAAGGATCAGTACATCTCCAGTGAGTTGTTCGCCCTCGCTGCGGTGGAAGATAAGAGATCGCTGGGTGAATTGATGCGCAAGGCCGGTGCTTCCAAGGTGGGGTTGGAAAAGGCCATTGAGGCCATGCGTGGCGGCGAGACAGTGACCGATCCCAATGCCGAGGAACAGCGTCAGGCACTGGAAAAATACACCATCGACCTCACCGAGCGCGCCGAGCAGGGCAAGCTGGATCCGGTGATCGGCCGTGACGACGAGATTCGCCGCACCATTCAGGTGTTGCAGCGCCGCACCAAGAACAATCCGGTGCTGATCGGTGAGCCCGGTGTGGGCAAGACCGCCATCGCCGAGGGGCTGGCGCAGCGCATTATCAATGGCGAGGTGCCTGAAGGCATGAAGAACAAACGCCTGTTGTCGCTGGACATGGGCTCGTTGATCGCCGGCGCCAAGTTCCGCGGTGAATTCGAGGAGCGCCTGAAGGGCGTGCTCAACGATCTGTCCAAACAGGAAGGGCAGGTCATCCTGTTCATCGATGAGCTGCACACCATGGTGGGTGCGGGCAAGGCCGAGGGCGCCATGGATGCCGGCAATATGCTCAAGCCGGCCCTGGCGCGCGGTGAGTTGCACTGCGTGGGCGCCACGACGCTGGATGAATACCGCCAGTACATCGAAAAGGACGCCGCCCTGGAGCGCCGTTTCCAGAAGGTGTTGGTGGATGAACCCTCGGTGGAAGACACCATTGCCATCCTGCGCGGACTGAAAGAAAAATACGAGGTGCACCATGGGGTGGAGATTACTGATCCGGCCATTGTTGCTGCGGCGACCCTGTCACACCGCTATATCACCGACCGTCAGCTGCCGGACAAGGCCATCGATCTCATCGACGAGGCTGCCAGCCGCATCCGCATGGAGATCGATTCCAAACCGGAAAGTATGGACAAGCTTGAACGGCGCCTGATCCAGCTCAAGATCGAGCGTGAGGCACTGAAGAAAGAGAGCGACGAGGCCTCGAAGAAACGCCTGTCGATACTGGAGGACGAGATCGAAAAACTGGGGCGGGAGTACGCCGACCTGGAAGAGATCTGGAAGGCCGAAAAGGCTGCCTTGCAGGGTACTCAGCACATCAAGGAAGCACTGGAACGTGCACGTCTGGAGCTGGAAACGGCGCAGCGCGCCGGTGATTTGGCGCGTGCCGGTGAGCTGCAATACGGGCGCATCCCGGATCTTGAAAAATCGCTGGAAATGGCTGCGCAGGCGGAGCAACAGGAAATGCGTCTGCTGCGCAACAAGGTTGCCGAGGAGGAGATCGCCGAGGTGGTCTCCAAGTGGACCGGCATCCCCGTGTCCAAAATGCTCGCGGGTGAGCGTGAGAAGTTGCTGCAGATGGAAGACAATCTGAGCAAGCGCGTGGTGGGTCAAGGTGAGGCGGTGAAGGCGGTGGCCGATGCCATTCGTCGCTCACGCGCCGGGCTGTCGGATCCGAACCGGCCCAATGGCTCGTTCCTGTTTCTCGGCCCCACTGGCGTGGGCAAGACCGAGTTGACCAAGGCGCTGGCGGAATTTCTCTTCGACACCGAAGACGCCATGGTGCGCATCGATATGTCTGAGTTCATGGAGAAGCATTCCGTGGCGCGCTTGATCGGCGCACCTCCCGGTTACGTCGGCTACGAACAGGGGGGGTATCTGACCGAGGCGGTGCGTCGCAAGCCCTATTCGGTGATTCTCCTCGACGAGGTGGAAAAGGCCCATCCGGACGTATTCAATGTGCTGTTGCAGGTGCTCGATGATGGCCGTCTCACGGACGGCCAGGGCCGCACCGTGGATTTTCGCAATACGGTGATCGTGATGACCTCGAACCTGGGGTCGGCGGTGATCCAGCAGATGACCGGTGAAGAGAACTACGCGACCATGAAGGCATCGGTGATGGAGATCGTGGGTACGCACTTCCGCCCCGAGTTCATCAACCGTGTCGATGAAGTCGTGGTGTTCCATCCCCTGGGGCGTAAGCAGATCCGCGCTATCACCGCGATCCAGGTGGAATACCTGCGCCATCGCTTGCAGGATCGTGACATGGATCTGGAGCTTACCGCGGCCGCGCTGGACAAGCTGGGCGAGGCAGGCTTCGATCCGGTGTATGGCGCACGGCCGTTGAAACGGGCCATCCAGCACGGAGTCGAGAACGGCCTGGCGCAGAAGATTCTGGCCGGTCACTTCGTACCGGGTGATGTTATCGTCGTCGATGCGGAAGGTGATGAACTGGTGTTCCGCAAGAAGGAGGGCGTGCACGCCAGTGCCGCCTGATGCCGGCGCCGTTCGGCAGCGATAAAACGGGGCGGTTGTTCAACCGGGTGGCCAGCAAAGGATACGGCGACAATGCCATATTAAGTTAACAAAATTATGACGGTTTTGTAGGTTGCTGGCACTGCTGTCCCGTTAACGGACTATTGCCGTATTTCAAATGCCCGGTTTGCGGGGAAAGCAGCCTGATTTGAGGGTATTTGAGACATGAATTTGGACAGCCTCTCTACGTCATTCCGGACTTGACCCGGAATCTAGTGGGTTCAATAACTTCCTGGATGCCGGGTCAAGCCTGGAATGACGATGTGTGGTTAGCGGGACAGCACTGGGTTGCTGGTGAGCTTGCGAACCCCAACGAGACCGACTGTCCGCAGTTTTTTGAGTTTTTTGTGTCTGAAGTTTGCCCCGCCGGGCGGTGAAAAGGCGGGCATGCGCCGAAAATACCGCATAGTTTGGTTTCCCGCCTGCGCGGGAATGACGGTATGCAAAGTCCGTTTACCCTGAAGCCATGGCTTCAGGGTTAAATCAGTCCCCGTTGGGTTGACGCTGGCGGTTTATGGCAGCTGGACGGGAAAAGCCAGTACGGTGGCTGCTGCCGTGTTCTGCGGGCGCCGGAGTTTGTCCGGGGTGGCCGACAACAATTCATGCTGGCGCAAACTGAGCTGGTGGAGTGAATCCCACATCATGTTGGAGATGGCAAGACAGGAGGCCATGGGGCCGGCTGCCAGCTTTCGGGTCTGGTCGATCTGCCATTGCAGACCCTGCAAGCGGCGGCGCTGTGTTTTTGGCGCCTGTGCGATCAACTGTTCGACCTTTTCCTGGCGCAGGGCCTCGAAGGCCGCCGGGTCATCTTTGGCCAACTGCTTCCAGAAATCGAAATCCAGGCTGCCTGTGCTGTAAAACTGCTCGTTCATGACTCCCTCCACCTTGTCGGTATTGCTTTAGGGCACGGGAGGTGCCCTTTTCCACGGGTGGAGTGATTCGCCCCTGCGAAAAACTCCAGGAAAATGGCCGGGATGCCGTCGGATACCCAACTGACCCCGGACAGGGTGTTATTTTCCTGATTTTTCATGAGGGTGTCAAAAAATCGACCACTCACGCTGGTCGGTTTTCAGCGGTTTGATTTGATAGGGGTTATATCTTGCGGGCCGAGTTCGTCGTTACCCTGCTGGCGCACCTTGGCAAGGAATTCGACAAAAAAAGCGGCAATGATGCCGAGGAACAGGCCGAGGAACAGACTGAGGATCAGAATGATTTTCTTGCCGGGGCCGGTTGGCTCCAGCGACTGCAGGGGTGGGGACAGGGCGCGCGTGGTCTGCAGGTTGGCGAGCCGGGTCTCCAGCTGTTGGATGGTCTGCTCCTGGCGGGCGACCTTGCGGTGATGGTCGGCGAGCAGCTTACGCAGTTGTTCTTCCAGCTCACCGATCTGCGGGGCCTGATGCTTCTGTGAGCGCTGGTTATCGCGAACCAGCTTGTCCAGCTCCTGGCCGACCTTGCCGATGGCCTGATCCTGGATGGTGTACTCACGCTGGTTGGCGGCTATCTGATTTTCCAGTTGCTCGCGAGCATCTTGCTGCGTGATGAGCAATCGTTCTTCCATGGTGGCGAGTCGGTTGCGGTTCTGCTGTAGTTCATTATCGATCATCAGCATGGTCATGGCCGATGCCTCGGAGTTGAGGTTGGCAATGGCCTCGGTGCGCCGGCTACGGGCATCATTGATCTGTGTGCGCAGGTCTTTGACCTGCTGTTTCAGCAGTTTATCGACTTCGTCCAGGCGTTGGTAGCGGGCCTTGAGTAACTCTTCCTGATCGCGCAAGCCGGCAAGGGTTTTTTTGACCTTGGCCTTGCGGGTTTCCAGATCCTTCTTTGGCAGGGCCAGGGTCAGGGGGTTTTTCAGCCGCTCTAGTTCCATGCGGGCCTTGAGCAGTTTGCTCTCCAAGGCGCGTTTTTTGACTTCCAGGGTACTGGGGTCGGTGAGGGCCGAAAGGGTGAGATGGGCCTGGGCCAGTTGGGTCTTCATGTTGCCGCGGATCACAGCCGACACACGGCGGTGGTCGCCCTCCACCTTGTCGATGACCGTCTGCATGATGGTGAGGTAGGCGGGGCCATCCTCTTCCGGTGCCTTAGCTTCGAGGACGATCAGTTCGCTGCCTTTAGGGATACGGCCCTCGACCTTGTAACCCTTCTCCGTTCCCTGGGCCTGTGAGAAGTCGTGCAGAGCCTGGGGGATGTAGCTTTCCCTGATCTTGGCCAGTACCGTCTCCGGGGGCTCGATAGGCAGGCTATCGGCGTTGGTCGAGGGCTTGCTGCCGATCTCGATGGCCGTGGTGTAGGTGTATTTTTTGGGCATCAGCAAGGCTGCCAGCAGGCCAGTCAGCAGGGCCAGGCCGAGGACGGCGAAAATGATCCCACGCCGCCGCGACAACACCATCCACAGGTCGATCAGGCTGATGCTGTCTTCTTCGTGCCAGGGTTCGGTGAGTACGACCTGGGGAACTTGCGGGGTATCTGCTGTGCTGTGTACGACTTTTGTCATCTACTACGTCCTTTGAGGATGTTCGGGGCAGTGGCGCGCAATAAATGCCTTTCCCGAATTCAGCGGCAAGGATAAGGGTTGAAGGGGATGGAGACAATGCGTAAAACCCGGGAATATGTCCTATTTTATCGACATTATCGACGTTTGAGCACTGGATCGAGGTAATAGCCGGTGTGCGAGTTTGTTATCTTGACCACCTGCTCGGGGCTGCCGCTGGCGACGATGGTGCCGCCTTTTTCACCGCCTTCGGGGCCGATGTCGATGATCCAGTCGGCGGTCTTGATGACGTCCAGATTGTGCTCGATGACAACGATGGTATTGCCGTGATCGCGCAGACGGTTGAGCACCACTAACAGCTGTTCGATGTCGTGAAAGTGCAGGCCGGTGGTGGGTTCGTCGAGAATATACAGAGTGTTGCCGGTGTCGCGCTTGGACAGTTCGCGCGCCAGCTTGACGCGCTGTGCCTCACCGCCGGACAAGGTGGTGGCGTTCTGGCCTAATTTGATGTAGCTGAGGCCGACATCCATCAGGGTCTGCAGCTTGCGCGCTACCGGCGGTACGGCGTCGAAGAAGACGCGCGCGTCTTCGATGGTCATCTCCAGCACCTCGAAGATGTTCAGTCCCTTGTAGCGAATTTCCAGGGTCTCGCGGTTGTAGCGCTTGCCCTTGCAAATATCGCAGGGCACGTAGATGTCGGGTAGGAAGTGCATCTCCACCTTGATCACGCCATCACCGCGGCAGGCCTCGCAGCGGCCGCCCTTGACGTTGAAGCTGAAACGCCCCGGCGTATAGCCGCGTGCGCGCGCTTCCTGGGTGCCGGCGAAGATTTCGCGGATGGGGGTGAACAGGCCGGCGTAGGTGGCGGGATTGGAGCGTGGCGTGCGGCCGATGGGGCTTTGATCGATGTCCACGACCTTGTCGAACTGCTCCAGTCCTTCGATCTTGTCGCAGGCGGCCGGGCTTTCCGGGTTCTTGTTGATCACCTGTGCGGCGTAGCGGTACAGGGTGTCGTTAATGAGGGTGGATTTCCCGGAACCGGAGACGCCGGTAATGGCGGTCATCAGGCCCATGGGAATGTCCACATCCACCGATTTCAGGTTGTTGCCGCGTGCGCCCCGGATGCGGATCTGCCGTTCGGGGTCGGCTGCCGTGCGCTGTGCCGGTATCTTGATGGCACGGCGGCCAGAGAGATAGGCGCCGGTCAGTGAGGCCTCATTGGCAAGAATGTCCGCCGGCGTGCCCTGGGCGACGATTTCGCCACCGTGCACACCGGCGCCGGGACCGATGTCCAATACGTGGTCGGCGGCACGGATGGCGTCCTCGTCGTGTTCGACCACGATCACCGTGTTACCCATGTCGCGCAGGTAGGTGAGGGTGTTGAGCAGGCGCTGGTTGTCGCGCTGGTGCAGGCCGATGCTGGGCTCGTCGAGGACATACATCACGCCCACCAGGCCGGCGCCGATCTGGCTGGCGAGGCGGATGCGCTGCGCTTCGCCGCCGGACAGGGTATCGGCGCTGCGATCCAGGGACAGATAATCGAGACCGACGTTGACCAGAAAATCCAGCCGCTGGCTAATTTCCTTGACGATCTTGGTGGCGATCTCGCCGCGGTGGCCGGCAATCTCCAGCTGGGCGAAAAAAGCCTGGGCACGATCTACCGGCAGGGCGGTGATCTCCGGCAAGTTGCGTTCGGCGACGAACACGTGGCGCGAGGCCTGGGACAGGCGTGCACCCCGGCAGTCGGGGCAGGTCTGGTTGTTGAGATACTTGGCCAGCTCTTCGCGCACCACGTTGGAATCGGTCTCGCGGTAGCGGCGTTCCATGTTGGGCAGAATGCCCTCGAAGGGATGTTTGCGTACCTTGGTTCCGTTGCGGTCACCATGATAGTGAAATTCGATCTTGGTGTTGTCGCTGCCGCTGAGGATCACCTGGCGAATGTTTTCCGGCAATTGTTCGAAGGGGGTGTCGAGATCGAAGTCGTAGTGCCGGGCCAGTGAGGTGATCAGCTGGAAATAATAGGCGTTACGGCGATCCCAGCCACGGATGGCGCCGGCTGGCAGGGACAGTTCTGGGTGACGCACCACGCGGTCGGGATCGAAGAACTGTTTCACGCCCAGGCCGTCGCAGCTGGGGCAGGCGCCGGCGGGATTGTTGAAAGAGAACATGCGAGGTTCCAGCTCCGACAGCGCATAGCCGCACACCGGGCAGGCGAAACGGGCGGAGAACAGCAGCTCTTTTTGTTCTTCACTGACCGCGCCCTGTGTTTCACCGGGTAAGGCCACAGCGGCGGTGCCATCGCTTAGAGCCAGGGCGGTTTCAAAGGAATCGGCCAGGCGTTGTTGCTGATCCGGCCTTACCTTGAGCCGATCCACCACCACCTCGATGCTATGTTTCTTGCGCAAATCCAGCTCTGGCACACCGTCCAGTTCATACATCTCGCCGTTCACCCGCACGCGCACGAAGCCCTGGGCGCGCAGGTCTTTGAAAATAGTGAGATGTTCACCCTTGCGATCACGCACCACTGGCGCCAACAGCATGATGCGGGTGCCCTCGGGCAGGGCCAGCACCTGATCCACCATCTGGCTGACGGTCTGCATCTCCAGGCTGGTGCCGTGCTCTGGGCAGCGTGGGATGCCGGCACGGGCATAAAGCAGGCGCAGGTAGTCGTAGATCTCGGTAATGGTGCCGACGGTGGAACGCGGGTTATGCGAGGTGGATTTCTGTTCGATGGAGATGGCCGGTGACAGCCCCTCGATATGATCCACGTCCGGCTTTTCCATCATCGACAAAAATTGCCGCGCGTAGGCCGACAGCGACTCCACGTAACGCCGTTGCCCCTCGGCATAGATGGTGTCGAAGGCCAGCGAGGACTTGCCGGAGCCGGACAGGCCGGTGATGACAATCAGCTTGTCACGCGGCAGGTCGAGATCGATATTTTTCAGATTGTGGGTGCGGGCACCCTGAATGCGGATAAATTCCATAGAGGTAAGTCGGTACCGGGTAATAACCAAGACCACCGACAGTAAAGTGAGGCTCGGAACGCCTGGAGCCTCCTTGCAGACGAGCCGCCGGGCCGTCATTCGCGGCGTTGCGCTGGCTTATCATAGGCGCGCTATGGCTAGACAGCGCACCTTGCGCCTGGTGGTTCAACGACTCGCTGAACCCCACTTTACTATCGTTGGCCGCAGTAACAGAGTAATTTTCTGTGTCATGGCGAACCTGCTAATATACGCGGTTCTACCCTGTTGAATCAAAGCGGCGTGTTGTTTTTTTAACCTGAACCTACGGATTCAGGTTTAATTCCGTCCTGTTTGATGCCAGGCAATAATAAAATATCCAGCGAATATAAGGTTAAGAGTGAGTAATCGATCCAGCACCGAGAGCGTCACCAAGAATAATGGCGGGAACGAGGGAATGCTGCCGACCGAGCGGCGCGCGGTGTTTTCCCTGGCAAGCATCTATGCCCTGCGTATGATGGGGCTATTCATGATCCTGCCGGTGTTCGCCCTGTATGGCGAAACCTTGACAGGTTATACCCCGCTACTGATCGGCATCGCCATCGGCATCTACGGCCTCACCCAGGCGATTCTGCAGATTCCCTTTGGTATGGCCTCGGATCGCTTTGGCCGCAAGCCGATCATCACCCTGGGGCTGATTATCTTTGCCATCGGTTCGGTGGTGGCGGCGATGTCCGACAGCATGAGCGGCGTCATTTTCGGCCGTGCCCTGCAGGGTGCTGGCGCCATTGCCGCAGCGGTGATGGCGCTTACCGCCGACCTCACCCGAGAGGAACACCGTCTCACCGCGATGGCCATTATCGGCATGAGTATCGGCGCCGCATTTTCCGTTTCACTGGTGGCCGGGCCGGTGCTGAATAACTGGATCGGTGTCGATGGCATCTTCTGGCTGACCGGACTACTGGCCCTGGTGGCGGTGGGCGTGTTGCATTTTATTGTTCCCAATCCGGTGCACAGCCGCTTGCATCGTGATGCGCAGACCGTGCCCAGTCAGCTGAAAGACGTGGTCAATGATGCCCAGTTGTTGCGCCTGGATTTCGGCATCTTTGCCTTGCACATGATGCTCACTGCGACCTTTGTTGTTTTGCCGCTGGCACTGCGTGACGCCGCGGGTCTTGATACCGACCATCACTGGTACGTTTATTTGCCAGTGATGGTGTTTTCCATGTTGCTGATGATTCCTTTTGTGATTATCGCGGAAAAGAAGCGCCGTATAAAACCCATCTTTACCGCCTGTGTCTTGGCGTTGGCGCTGGCCGAAGTGATCTTCATGACCTTCAATGACTCCCTGTATGGCATCATCGTTGGCCTGTTTATCTTTTTTACCGCCTTTAACGCCCTAGAGGCCACCCTGCCGTCGTTGATTGCCAAGATGGTGTCGCCCAACAACAAGGGTACCGCGATGGGCGTGTATTCCAGCTCACAGTTCATGGGTGCCTTTTTTGGCGGTGTGCTGGGCGGTTGGTTGTACAGCATCGGTGGTTTTGAGGCAGTATTCGGTTTCTGTGTTGCCGTGGCGGTGGTGTGGTTCTTTGTCGCCGCCACCATGCAGAGTCCGCGCTACCTCAGCAGTCACCTGGTACGGGTGGGCGAGATCGACGAAGAGCAGGCGCGCCACCTGGTGGGGGAATTCACCAAGGTCACCGGTGTTGCCGAGGCGGTGGTGCTTCCCGAAGATGGCGTCGCCTATCTGAAGGTGGATCTGCGTGCACTGGATCGGGAGGCCCTGCGAGCCTTTGCGGAAAAGGATGAGTCCGTTGCAGAGGACGAAGAAAAGACGGAAAGCAAGTCAGCGACTGCGGGCTGAAAAATCTTTGATAACACGAATTCAGGCTAGGAGAGAACAATGGCACGAGGCATCAACAAGGTTATCCTGATCGGTAATCTGGGGCAGGATCCCGATGTAAAATACATGCCCAATGGCGGCGCGGTGGCCAATGTCACGGTGGCCACCAGTGATAGCTGGAAGGACAAAAATACTGGTGAGATGCAGGAGCGCACCGAATGGCATCGCGTGGTGTTTTTCCGCCGTCTGGCGGAGATTGCTGGCGAATACTTGAAAAAGGGCTCCAAGGTCTATATCGAGGGCCGGTTGCAGACCCGCAAGTGGCAGGATCAGGGCGGCAACGACCGCTATACCACCGAGATCATCGCCAACGAAATGCAGATGCTGGACTCTCGTGGCGGTGGCGGTGGTAATCAGTTTGGCGGGGGGCAGCAGAATCAGGGCCAGAACCCGAGCCAGGGGCAAGGCCAGAGCCAAAGCCAGAGCCAGCCTTCCGGCCAGTCCAATAGTGGCGCACCTGCCAGCGGTAGTTTCGATGATGGTGGCTTCGACGACGATATTCCGTTCTAGGAGTTACCTGAGAGTATAAATGTAAATAACGGGTGCGGCCTTGGTGTAATGTGATTTTCAGGCCTTGGCGTGAATTCGCCGTGGGTATTGATCGCGGGCATGGCCCGCTCCTACGGGAGGGTTAAACGACCTCATCTCATCGTAGAGTGGGCCATGCCCGCGATGATTTCCCTCAGCATTCCATCTTCTCCCGCGAAAACACCCCGTACAACACCGGCAGCACGAACAGTGTCAGCAGGTTCGGCGAGGCAGGGTGAAACTGAAAATGACATCATGTCAAGGCCTCACCC
>JALTPW010000913.1 GCA_026999335.1 Chromatiales bacterium | reverse complement strand
CACCATAATCGCTCCTATCCGGGGTTTGGCTGGAGACGGTTGCCCCTCTGGTTTATCTTCTGGTTTATCTTCTGTCGACGCATCATCCGGCAGCGCCTCGTCCGCACGACCTGTATTTTTGACTGTGTGCGGTGATGGCTCCGCCAGGTTTTTTTTATTCGCCGGCACGTAACACCAGACCACGAAAACCGCAATCAGTGACAAGGCGGCCGAAACGGCAAATACCAGCGCAAAGTTCTGCGTTGTCGCCGCCAGCAGAATTCCTGCCAGACCGTAACCAAGTTTGCCCGCGATGCTTTTGACAGTGCCATACCAGGCATAGGAGGTCGCCAGGGAATTTTTGGCGCTACGTTCGGCGATAATGGCATGCACCGCCGGATCACGCAGTGAGCGCGAAGCCCCCTGGCCGATTCGAATCACATAGAGCTGCCAGGGTAACCAGGCCAGCGCAAAGAGTAACGACACCAGTGAACGCGCAGCCAGGGCGAAAACCAGACAACGCTTGAATCCACGCCGGTCAGCCAGCCGCCCCATCATCGGCTTCAACAGCATGGCGACGGCAAAATTCACGGAGATAAGAAAACCGATCTCGGCCACGGAAAGACCGAGCTGATGGGCATAAAGCGGCAACGCAAAACCGATAATGCCAAAACTGAATCGGGAAGCCAGGCCCTCGGCGATAATCGCCAGCAGTGTCGCGTTAATTCCCAATCGCGTTTTTGTCATCGTCAGCGGATCATGGCGGGACTACAGGCGTGGCGGCGTCAACGTCACCAGACCCTGGACATAGGCATCGATGTAGTCGGCAATCATGCCGGCTGCGTCGGGAACCCCTTTGTACCCCGGGAAATAGTTGACATCCACCACGAAGGGGCCCTGCTCGCCCTCGATGATGTCAAGCCCATAGAGACCGAGACCACAGACCTTGCCAACCTTCACGGCGATCTCCCGCACCTTCGCATCGATGGATCCGCTCATACCCGGTACCGAAAAGCTGGCCGTTGAGAAAGGTTTACGAACGCCATGCACTTCGTCGCCAGCGACGTAGACCTTCAGGTCGACACCAGAACCTTCGATCCATTCCTGGATGATCATGGGCGTATCGGTCACGGGAAGTTGCGCCAGATCTGCTGCGGTTTTGCAGTAATGGATACCCGCCCCCCGATGACCCATGTGCGGTTTGACGATGACCGGATGTTCATTGAGCAAGTCCGCCGCCAACACCAGGTTACCCGTCACCCACGATTTCGGTGTCGGAATATTGGCATGACGCAGCAGGCGCGCAGTGATGATCTTGCTTTGAACGGCGCAACAGGACAGGTAGGGATTCAGCATCCGGGCACCTTGGACATGCAGTATTCCCGCCATGGCGCGAGCGAGTTCGGTGTGCGACTTGAGCAGATAAAAATCGGCGCCGGGGATCAGCTCGTCCGGGCGCTGCAGGCGTTCTTCGACGATATCCTCGGTGACGGTGTAGCCACACCGACGGAGGATTTCATGCACCTCGACGAGTATCGGCGAAGGCACGGGCGGTACCCGGCGAACCCCCATAAAATGAAGCTTCATGCCTGCCCCCCTACGACGCCAGATCTGTCGCTGTACGCCAGCGGGGATTCCCATCGGCTCGCTGCGGAGGCAAGAATTCGAATTCCGGCCAACGTCGCGCTGGGTGGTTCCAGCCGTTCATCCCCGTAGCCAAGGTTCTGCATCAGCCGTTGTACTGCTGCGTATTGACCATAGGAGCGGATCAGGCGGGCCTGTTCAGCATCCTGGACATGGCGCCAACGACCGGACGATTGCCCGTGCACCCGACCCGATTCATGGGCCTTAGGGTCTTCTCCCCGCACTTCGCGGCGAGCGAAACGGGTATCAGTCGAGTAGCTGGTCGTGAATTCACCCGATTCGATCCCTAGCCAGGAACAGAAATCCATCTTGATTCCGATCGGGTCAGCGACCAGGTCTTCGTAGCGCATGAGGGCGAAATGGCACCCATTCCCCACTCGGGCCGCCGCGTGGTCGAACATCCGTTGATAGCGACTACGCCAGTAGTCCCAGTACGCCTCGCAACGGGGAATGCGCCGCTGGCGATCATAGTCCAGCAGTGAAACGAGCACGTCGCGGGGATCACGGACAAGAAACAGGTAGCGGCAAGCAGCGCCATACAGTCTGTCTATCGCCTCGATGTCATCAAGGTAGCGGCTGCGCTTGGCGACCAGGATACGTCCCTGCACTGCCGCAGCCAGCCTTCCTAGCTCCCGGTGGTCCGTGCCGTGTTCGACCATCTGCAGCGTGGGATGCTCGGCCAGGTAGCGTTTGGCCAGTGTCGTTCCACTGCGTCCGGTGCCGATCATAAGCAGCAGGTTTGGGTCGTTCGCACGGGTTCGTTTA
>JALTPW010000912.1 GCA_026999335.1 Chromatiales bacterium | reverse complement strand
GATGTGATAGCACAGGCCAGGGCCGAAAACACCACGCGTGCCGTGCAGGCCATGCGCAAGGCGCATGCCCGGGGCCTGCTCGATGGCGCGATTGTCGCCGTCGGCAATGCACCGACGGCCTTACTGGAAATAGACCGCCTGATAAAAGAGGCAGACGCCAGGCCAGCGCTCATCGTCGGTATGCCCGTCGGTTTTGTTTCGGCGCAAGAATCCAAGGACATCATCAGTGAACTGACGGCGATCCCCTGGATCGTCACCCAAGGCCGCAAGGGCGGTTCGACCCTCGTGGTTTCCGCCCTGCATGCCCTGCTGGCACTGGCCGAGGCACAGCGAAGAACACAGTAGAGAATAGTTCTACTCCGTTACATTTAACTTGCTGAATAAACAACTCCGCAGCAAGCTATTTCGCTGCGCTCGACTTTCGCTACGCAAAAGCGGGGTAAGGGTGTTGACTGAGTCTTGAGAGTCTTGGCATACCGTCATTCCCGCGCAGGCGGGAATCCAGCGTGCAGGAAACGTCAAGCGCTCTGGATGAATCGCTCCGGCGAAAACCGGATTCCGATCTCTGGATTGCGGCTAAAAACAGGCCGGAATGACGATAATCGCAGCACCATGAGTTAGCGCTTTTCTTAAAAAACCTACTTTTGCTAGGCGATCTGCGGGGAATTCGACCCAGAGGGATTAAAGTAACAGAGTAGAAATGAAAAACATCGCAGGAAAACCGCCGTCCGTTACACCGCCATGGAAAAAAACAAACAAAACAAGAAAAAAAGCAAAGGTTCGCGCAAGGGCTTTACCACCGGGGCCTGCTCTGCGGCGGCGGCGCGTGCGGCGGTGCTTGGCCTGTTGCAGGGCAAAGTGCCGCAAGATGTCGAATGCCAGCTGCCCAACCGGCAACGGGTTCGGTTTGCCGTCACCGAGGGTTATTGTGACCAGGGGCGCGCCCATGCCGTGGTCATCAAGGATGCCGGTGATGACCCTGACTGTACCCACAGGGCCCCGCTGACTGCCGACGCACGCCGCTTACCCGAACGGGCGGGAGAGGTCGTCATCAAGGGTGGCAAGGGTATCGGCACCGTCACTATGCGCGGCCTGGGACTGGCGGTGGGCGGGCCCGCCATCAATGGCACGCCGCGCAGGAATATCGAAGAGAATGTCCGTCTGGTGGCAGGTTTTTTGCTGGAACACGACGGTCTGGAAATCACCCTCTCCGTCCCGGGCGGCGAAGAGATGGCCAAAAAAACCCTCAATGCCCGGCTGGGCATCGTCGGCGGCATCTCGATTCTCGGCACCACCGGTATCGTGCACCCCTACTCCACCGCGGCCTTCCGTGACAGTGTGATCCAGGGCATACAGGTTGCGGCCAACCAGGGGCAGGACACCGTCGTGTTGACCACCGGTGGTCGCACGGAAAAATTCGTCATCAAAGAACTACCGGAACTGGCGCCTGCCTGCTTTGTGCAGATGGGTGATTTTCTCAAATACGCTCTGGATACGGTCATCAAAGAAGGCATCGAACACGTCATCATCGGCGGCATGGTTGGGAAACTGACAAAAATGGCGCAGGGCGAAACCATCACCCATGCCGGACGCAATGCCGTGAACACCGGCCTGCTGGCGGAACTTGCGGCCGGCATTGGCGCCAGTGAGGCCATCTGCCAGGACATCCGTGAGGCCGAGACGGCGCGTTATGCCAGTGAACGCATGGAAGAAATCGGTCTGCTGAGCGAGTTCTATCAGGCACTGGGCAGCAAGGTCATCGAAACCCTCGCCAGCCGTTACCCGAGCGGCTTCGACATCACGGTTTTGATCTGTGACTTTGACGGCAACAAGCTGGGGAAAATCATGCAGGGAGAACGGCATGGCTGAACCCTGCCGGATCATCGGCGTACTGGACAACGGCATCGGGGGACTCGATCCGGCGGCCTTGTCCTGCCTGAAAACGGCCGATGTGATCATTGGCGCTGGCCGCACCCTGTCTCTGTTCAAGGATATTTTCAAATCCGGTGCAGAACAAAAAGACCTGACGGGCAAACTGAAACAAATCCCCGGCTGGATTACGGCGGCGCAACAGGCGGGCCGCTCCGTGGTCGTCCTGGCCACTGGTGATCCACTTTGTCATGGCATTGGCGCTTACATATCGGCCAGGATCGATCATTGTGAAATCATGGCCAACACATCGACGCTACAATTGGCTTTCGCCCGTTTGGGTCTGGCCTGGCAGTCTGCGCACATCTGTTCAGTGCACACGAAAGACGCCGGCGAATGGCATGAGCGGGCGGATCGGGCGCATGGCCTCTACCCCCTGTTGCAGGCCTGCCAGCAACATGAACTGTTGGCTATTTTCACCAGCCCGGAAAACACCCCGGACCGCATTGCCCGCATGCTGCGGCACGAAGGCATGGCCGACCGGTTTATCCTTTCCGTGCTCGCACGGCTATTGACCCCCAAAGAAAGTATTTTTCAAAAATTGACCATCGATGACGCCGCCGGCAGGGTTTTTCCTGATCCGAACATCCTCATTTTACAGCGCCGTCCGCCACTGGCAGAAAAAGTGTTGTTCGGCCTCGACGATGAGCGTTATGCCCAACGCAAGCCCGGCAAGGGGCTCATCAGCAAGCGGGAAGTGCGCGCCGTGTCACTGGCCCGTCTGCAACTCACCCGCAGCAGCATCATCTGGGATATCGGCGCCGGTTCCGGCTCCGTGGGTCTTGAAGCGGCACGGCTCTGCCCGGCGGGTTATGTGTACGCCATTGAAAAAAATCCGGCCGATGCCGGTATCGTGCGGCAAAACAAGATCGACATGGACATTCACAATTTCCGCTTATTCAATGCCAGGGCGCCGCAGCATCTCGACGACTGGCCGGATCCGGATGCGGTTTTTATCGGTGGCTCGGGCGGTGAACTCGAAGCATTGATCAGGCTTTGTCTTCAGCGCCTCAACCCCTCGGGCTGGCTGGTGATGAATGTTGTCACCCTGGAAAACCTCAATACCGCCATCGACACCCTGAAGCGACTGGCTGCCGACTGGGACGTGATTCAGTTGCAGGCCAGCCGCAGCCAGCCCATTTTGCACATGCAGCGTATGCAGGCCGAAAATCCGGTGTGGATTGTTTGTGCACAGCCCCCCCGGGACAAAAGCGATCAATCAACATGACAGATAAAAATAACAATAAAACCGGCACACTGTACGGCGTCTCTCTGGGCCCCGGTGATCCGGGTCTTATGACGCGCCGTGCCTGGGACATCCTGCAATGGAAAAATATTTTTTGGGCCTACCCGGTCAAAAACAGCAACAGCGACAGTTATGCGCTGAATATTGCCCTGCGCAGTGGCCTGGCAATGCCGGCAGATAATGCCGCGCTGATCTTTCCCATGACCCATGACGTGGAAAAACTGGCCAGGTACTGGCTGAACGCGGCGCAACGCGTGCATGAAATACTGCGCCGTGGACAAGACGTCGCCTTTCTCGTCGAGGGCGATGCCTCCACCTACTCCACATTCGGTCACCTCGCGCGCACGCTCAAGGCGCTGGATGAGGCGCTAACGGTAGAGACCATTGCTGGCGTCACTTCCTTCAATTCCGCCGCCGCCCGATTGCAGACGCCGCTGGCCGATGTCGATGATACCGTGGCCATCATCCCGGCCGGTTACGGACTTCATATCATTGATGACCTGTTACAGCGATTCGACACGCTGGTTTTGCTCAAGGTCAAGCCCCTGCTCGATGAGATCATCGACCTGCTCGGCAGCCGTGGCCTGCATGAGCACAGTCACTTTATCGAAAAAGCCGGGACAGCCGAAGAGCGCATTGTCCGCGACATCGCCTCTCTCAAGGGGCAAAAAGTCAATTATCTTTCATTGATGATCATCAAAAACCCCGGACGTGAACGCGGCGAAATCATTCGCGGCTGCCGCAAAAAAAGCACCGGCATCCCCCAGCAAGAAAAATGCATATGACAAACGACAACCCACGTATCGGTTTGATCGCCATTACCAAACACGGCGCAGCTCAGGTCAGCGGATTGGCGCCCCAACTGCCCGCGGCGGAAATCGTCGTCGCGGAAAAATTCGCCGCTACCCTGTGCGACCTGCCCAACAAGATCCGCGTTTACCGTGGTGCCTTGCGCAGCCAAATGGCCGCTCTGTTCCGGGACTACGATCAGATCGTATTTTTCGTATCACTCGGCGCCGTGGTGCGCCTGATTGCGCCGCATCTGCAATCCAAGGATGAAGACCCGGGCATTCTGGTGGTCGATGATGCGGGGGAATTCGTCATTCCCGTGCTATCGGGCCATGTCGGTGGCGCCAATGCCTATGCGGAAAAACTCGCCGTACTGCTGCGGGCCACTGCGGTGATAACCACCGCATCGGATGTCGGCAAGACCATTCCGGTGGATATTCTTGGGCGTGAACTGGGTTGGCGGGTCGAGGCCCCAAAAATCAATATCACGCGTGTTTCCGCGCACGTCGTCAACGAAGAGCCCATTGCCTTCGTGCAGGAGTGTGGCGCCAGGAACTGGTGGACACGGCCAACCCCGCTGCCCAAAAACATTCATCTGTTCGACAGCCTCGATGACGTCGACATGGCGCGCTTCAAGGCGGTGCTCTGGGTCACCCGGCGCGATATTTCCGCATCCCTCTGGCAGCGACTCGATGAACGTCTGGTGGTCTATCGCCCGCCACAGGATCAGCAGGCATGAAAGTCATCCTTGGCATGGGCTGTGATCGTGGTACCCCACAGCAGACCCTGGAAACCACTGTCGACTTGGCATTGCAGGAAGCCGGCCTTTCGCGTGATGCCATTTGCGCACTCGCCACCATCGACAAAAAGAATGACGAAGATGCCCTGCTGGCACTCTCGTCGCAACATGGCTGGCCCCTGAATTTTTATTCAGCCGCACAACTGTCGGCCGTTGAGGTGCCCAACCCCTCCGAAGTGGTTCGCAAGTACATGGGCACACCCGCCGTTGCCGAAGCGGCCGCCCTGCTGGCCGCCGATACCGGCATGGAAGATTTAATTGTCGAAAAAGTCAAATACCGTGGCGCGGACAACCGGAACGCCACCGTATCCATCGTGAGAATACGCAATGCGTCATAGAATCATGGAAAAAAGTAATGGAAAGAATAGTGGAAAAAAATAGGAAAAATAGTGGGAAAAATAGTGGGAAGATTTTATTGGTCGGCTTCGGGCCGGGGGCCGAAGCGCACATGAGCGTGCGGGCTCTTCAGGCCATCGAAGAGGCCGACGTGGTGATCGGCTATTCGACCTATATCAACCTGGTCAAAAACCTGCTGCATGGCAAGGAAGTGATTCGCAAGGGCATGACCGAAGAGATCGACCGCAGCATCGAGGCCTATGAACAGGCACGGCAGGGGAAGACCGTTGCATTGATATCGTCTGGAGACATCGGTGTCTACGGCATGGCCGGGCCCACCTATGAAGTCCTGTTGCAATCGGGCTGGCGGCCCGGTGATGACATCGACGTTGAAATCGTGCCCGGCAGCACCGCCCTCTCCGCCTGCGCCTCGCTGGTGGGGGCGCCGCTGACGCATGACTTTTGTTCCATCTCACTGTCGGATCTGCTGACCCCCTGGCCCACCATTGCCCGGCGTATCGACGCCGCCGGCCGCAGTGATTTCGTGCTTGCCCTGTATAACCCGAAAAGTGGCCGCCGCACCCAGCAGATCGTTGAAGCACAGCGCATTCTGCTGCAATACCGCAAGCCGGATACCCCCGTGGCCATCGTCAAATCCGCCTACCGTGAAGCACAAGACATGCAAAGGGTGCGGCTGGATGAAATGAAGGATTGCAAGATCGGCATGCTGACGACGGTACTGATTGGAAACAGCAGCACTTATTTCGAGCACGACCTGATGATTACGCCACGGGGTTATGCCAATAAATATAAAAACCTGACCGGCGAGGCCATCGAGGGCGAAAAGCGCGGCCATTCATTGAGCATGGGGCTGTCCGGCTGGAAGCGCTGTGTACGTGAATATCTGCGTGCGGGCAATGAACATTCATTACGTGATGTGGCGCGCCACTTTGACAGCCCCACAGGTGAAATCATCTCCGCCATCAGTGAAGCCGGCCCGCATGCTGCGGACGGCGCAGGTGACTATACGGCTGCGCCGGTATTGCACACGATTGCCAGCGTTATCGAAGCGGCCAAAGGCTGGGGTTTGTTACGTGTGGTCATACGCAACGATGCCGCTGCCGTCAGTGAACTCATGGTGCATGCCAGCGATTTTTCCCTGCGTCGCGGCTGGCTGAACATCGAAAACGAACACTTCCACCTGCATGTCGACTGGACAAGCATACAGCAGGCCTGGTTGATCCGCCGTGCGGACAAACTCCGCGGCGTGCATTTTACCGATGCGAAAAACGAGACGGTCTTCAACCTGTCCCTGGTGCGCAAAAATGGCGTCTTCGACGCGGACGCCCTCAAGGCCTTTGAACAGGACTGGACAGCCCTGACTGAAATCACTGAAGTGGAGAAAGCCAGCAATGAGTAATCTGCAAAAACCCAAGATGATGAGCTATGCACGGCACATGCTGGTGTGTGTCGGCCCCCGCTGTAGCGAAGACGGTGAATCGCAGGCATTGTTCGATCTGCTGGGCGACAAATTCAAGGCGGCAGGCATCGACAAGGGGGCATTGCGCGTCAAGCGCACCCGCAGCCACTGTTTTGCCACCTGCAAGTCCGGCCCGGTTCTCTGCATCCAGCCGGACGGCATCTGGTATTACAACGTCACCGAGGCCAACCTGGATCGCATTATCGATGAACACCTGGTCGGCGGCCGGCCGGTTGAAGACCTGATCTATCACCGCCAGGAAGCGGCCTGTGCCACAAGCTGATACAGCGGTTTTTTCCACCGCCGAGCGCGAAACGCTCTACAAAATCATCGCGGCACGCCGCGACATGCGGCATTTTTTAGCGGATCAAACAATCGCTGATGAGGTACTCACCCGCATCATGGCGGCCGCCCATTCGGCCCCCTCGGTCGGTCTGATGCAGCCCTGGCGCTTCATTCGCATCACGGACAAGCCACTGCGCGAAAACATTGCGCAGCTTGTCGACGAAGAAATCCGCAAAACCGCCGATGCAATGCATGAGCGCAGGAGCGAATTCCTGAAACTGAAGGTTGCTGGCATTCGTGAATGCGCCGAACTCATTGCCGTGGTACAGGCCCCCGATGACGGCACCGTTTTTGGCCGCCGCACCCTGCCCATGGAAATGGCCCTGTGCTCCACGGCCTGTGCCATTCAAAACCTGTGGCTGGC
>JALTPW010000911.1 GCA_026999335.1 Chromatiales bacterium | reverse complement strand
GACATGGTGCTTGCGATCTATTTACACCCACCCAAATGTCCATCATGCCATGGTCGGGGAGAGGACTATTTTTCAAGCCCCCCAACGGCTTGCAGCAATTGTAAAGGATCAGGAAACTGGCCGATGACGACGAAAGCAAGAGCCCAGATGCTGGGAGTCTCCGAGAGGGAATACAGGAAGAAGTGGGCCGAACGTGAAAGGGTATGCGCGGCGATATTAAGCGAGTGGCTGGGTGAGATCTGGCGCAAGGTCGCGGAGAAGTTGACAGATTTTGAAAATTGACTAGAATTTGAGGCGGGATAGTACGCTCTGCGTTCTGACCCGTCACTTAGAACCTGGAGGCCCCGGAAACGGGGCCTTTTTCTTGCGCGGAGGAAACATGGGCCTACCGAGTGTCTACAGATGGACCCTAGCCGGCATCGTCAATCACTTGTGCGAGATCGCCGCTAATGCCTGGATGCAGGCTGATCGTGGACTGGTTATCGTCTCCCGAGATAACGGGATCAACTGGTACGAACTCAACTCGATTGCGACCAGTCACAAGCGGATGGCGAAGTTCATTGAATATCTCCGCGTCAATTACGGTTCTCTTGTCGGTCCGTATGCCTCATCCCAGTTCGAGGCCCTGAAAGGATCCGGGTACAGCATTGGCCCGGATGCGATTTCGGCGAGGGACGCCTGTATCGCCAGCTTTGATCAGGCAAAGTCGATGTTCGACGCCGTGACTTCCTCAGGAGGAACCCTGAGCCGTGCCACCGCAGGAGATACGGACACAGATCCTGGTGTCGAGTATTACCTCTGGGTCAGGTCGTCACAACAGGCGCCGACGTATGGTGAAATCAATGACACTGCTCTTGACGCTTTGGTAACGGCTTGGACCAATATCAAGACGACAATCGACGATCCACAGGCTGGCCCACTGCCAACAATAGCGTGAGATGGCCTGGACCTGGGACAACGGCGCCAACGCCTCGGGTTCATACGAATTCCAGGGGTACGCCGGCCCGTCGGTGCTGGACGTCGACGTTGGGACCACCGCGGACAATAGGCTGCTTTACTCCGGAGCATCATCCGAGAATAATGGTGGAGTAACGGTCTCCACATGGACCTATGACGGGGTGGCAATGAGCCGCCCTGCCGTGGCGGCCTTTGCCTCGGGGACTTCGGGGTTCATCAACGATGCTTTCCAGGCGTACATGGACGATGCTAATCTGCCGACCTCGGGTGGGCTCAAGCGCCTGGCGCTGACCTTCGGAGCGGCGACGAACGCCCACGTCTTCGCCGGGCTCTACCACGGCGTGAAGCAGGGCGGGGAGACCGACTCGGGCGGGGCGACGACCGGAACCACGAGCCCGGTGGTCTCGCCCAGCATGACCGTGGCGTCCAACGGGTCACTGGCCGTATGCGCGACGAGCTGCGGCAACAACTCTACGTGGAGTGCGAACGCGGGGGAGACGATCCGATTCAACCTGGACCACACCACCTCGACCATGGCCACCGGCGGGGCGGACAAGAGCGTGGATGCCTCTTCAGCTACTATCGGTTTGGCAAACGACAACCCGCGCCGGCTGACAATCGTCGCTGCGGTGTGGGAGGCCGCTGGAGCGGCAGGCGCTGCGCTACAGGCAGCAGTTACAGCGACGTGCACTACTGCCGCGAGTCTGACGACGGCTATTGCGCTTGCTGCTGGGGTCTCATGCAGCGCTACAGCTTCTGCGGATCTGACGACACAGATCAGCATATTGGGGTCTGCGAACGGAGCTGTAACGGCATCCGGTGATCTGTCAACACAGATAGCGCTTTCTGCATCACAGTCGGCGATCGCAACCACGTCCGCTGACTTGACGACGCAGATTACCCTATTCGGGGCGGCATCAGGATCTGCGTCAACATCCGGAAACCTGAGCACGCGGATCGCCATGTCTGCGGATGTGTCAGGATCGGCAGTTACCAATGCAGATCTGTCAACGCAGATCACGCTGTCGTCTGGTGTGGCAGCAAGCGCTACTGTTACTGGTGATCTAGGTGGCGGTGGTGGCGCGGCGCTGGCGTCAAGTGTAAACACATCCGCGTCAACGACAGGCGATCTGACGACACAGATCGCATTGTCGTCGTCTGTCAATACAAGTGCGACGACAGCGGCAGATCTGTCAACACAGATCACATTGTCGTCAGCAGCGCAGGGCACTGCTGCAGCAACTGCCGATCTCTCGACGCAGATTGCACTGTCGGCGTCTCCGCAGGTAGCAGCAGCGGCAAACGCAGGTTTGACTACAGGGATTGCGCTGTCTGCGTCAGCGTCTGCAACGGCGACGACGACCGGAGCGCTTACGGTCTATTCTTCTCCGACACCGGCGGAGAGGATTATTGCAGTCTCTACTGAGAACAG
>JALTPW010000910.1 GCA_026999335.1 Chromatiales bacterium | reverse complement strand
TGAGAGGGTGACCCGGCCATTTTTGGTAGCAACTCTGATACCCTCCGATGATATGACCGCGCTATCCAGAATACGGCGCTTTACTGCGTGCCTGATATCAGTATCCGAACGCCAGACAGGCATCACCACAATCTCATTAATGACGCCAAAAACACCGTTGATCTTCTTTGCTTCAAGATTGGCATATTGCTTCGCTGCCAGATTGTCCACACTGCCGGACAGAGTAACAATGCCCTGCTCGCTGGCCACACCAATCTTTGATGCATCCACGCGTGGATCAATGCGAAGGGAATCGCGCACCCAGTAGCTGATATCAACATCAGCCATCTGTTCAGCGGCAAGCAATGAGGTTGTTGCCAAGCAAGCCAACAGGATCATGATCGCCACCGCACCCATTCTTTTTTTGCATTTAATCATCATACGTATTTCCTCTTGATTCATGCACAAGCATATTTACCGTTAAGTTACATACTCAAGAGGCGCCTGACGTTAAAAAGAGAACGTTACACGCAACTCCCGCGTTCATACATGGTAGTCTTGGCAGGAATGCAAAAGATGTAACCCCAGTTACACTGTGGCATTTATTAGTCTCAGCTAAAGGTTAAAACCACCGCCTTTAGGCGGTCAGATTTATCAGCCATGTTTGGTGTGTGAGCGTTGAAGTTGGAGAGGGCAGTTGCCTCTCAGGTAGGATGCTGGTGGCGGAGCGAACCGCATCGGTCGCGTCTCTGGAGTCTGTGCAGGCACCCATCGGGAGGTCTTCAGCTCTCGAATGATGCGGTTCGTGGAACTCACCGGCATCCTACAGGAAGCTCCAAAGTGGCCTTCAAGAACGGGTCTATTGACCCGTATCCGGACTTTCAGTCCGTTAGACTAACCCACCAGCTTTAGCTGGTGGTTGTTGAGTTGTTACAGATAGCCCTATTGCTTAATGTTTCAATCAGCCATTCCTATCGAATTATTTCGCTATCCTGTAAAAGCTGTGAGCCTCCTGCTCTTTAACTTTCTACTGTCAATCTACAGCGGCACTATTTCGCAGACGCTGTTCCGTCTTCAGCACATGCCGGGTAGTGGAAAGCACCGAATCCGGGTTGAGGCTCATGGAATCGATGCCGATCGCCACCAGGTACTCGGCCATCTCTGGGTAGTCGGAAGGGGCTTGTCCACACAGCCCGGAATGCCGGCCGTTGCGGCGCGCACCTTCTACCGCAAGGCGGATCATCTGTTTGACGCCAGGGTCACGTTCATCGAAGTCGAAAGCAACAATTTCAGAGTCTCGATCCACACCCAACGTCAGTTGAGTAAGGTCATTTGAGCCAATGGAAAAGCCATCGAACAGCTTGGAGAATTCATCAATGAGGATGACGTTATTGGGAATTTCACACATGACGTAGATTTCCAGATCATTATCACCCCGTTTGAGACCATTGGCCGCCATCACCGACAGCACTTTCTCTCCCTCCTCTACTCTGCGACAAAAGGGAATCATCAACTTCACGTTGGTCATTCCCATTTCATCACGCACCCGTTTCATAGCCGCACACTCCAGGGCGAAACCTTCGGCATAAGCAGGGTGCGCATAGCGGGATGCACCGCGGAAACCAATCATTGGATTGTCTTCATCTGGCTCGAAGAATTTACCACCCAGCAACGTGGCATATTCATTACTCTTGAAGTCGCTCATGCGCACCACACAGGGTTTGGGATAAACGGCGGCGGCAATGGTGGCCACACCCTCTGAAAGCGTCTTGACGAAAAAGCTCACGGGGTCTTTATGGGAAATACTGATTTCTGTAATCTTCTCACGCGTTGCATCATCCACTTTTTCCGGATGAACAAGCGCCATCGGATGCACTTTGATATATTCATTAATAATGAATTCCATGCGGGCCAGGCCGATACCATCCATAGGCAGTGAAGCAAGACTGAAGGCCTGATCGGGATTGCCCAGATTCATCATGATCTCGGTTTTTGGTTTTCCCAACTGGCTGAGATCCGTCTGTTGAATGACATAATCGAGAATGCCCTCATAAACGTATCCGGTTTCACCTTCAGCACAACTGACCGTGACCTCCTGTCCGGTTTTCAATAGGTCAGTGGCACTCCCCGACCCCACGACAGCGGGGATACCCAACTCACGTGAAACGATGGCGGCATGACAGGTACGGCCGCCTCGGTTGGTCACAATGGCAGCTGCCGTTTTCATAATGGGCTCCCAGTCCGGTGTGGTGGTATCAGCCACTAACACCTCACCAGGTTGAAAATCACCTAAACGCCTAACATCGTCGATCACTCGCACCTTGCCAGTTCCAATCTTGGTGCCAACGGCACGGCCTTGCAAAATAACGCGTGACCTCTCATTCAGATGATAAATTTCAAGCACGTTCCCCTT
>JALTPW010000909.1 GCA_026999335.1 Chromatiales bacterium | reverse complement strand
ATCTGGGGGCGGTGGAGCAGGTGGGTTACACGGAGCCTGAACTGCTGGCGATGACGCCGCTGGATATCAAGCTCGGGTATGATGAAGCCCGCTTTCGTGAGACGATGGCTCCGCTGATCGGGGGGGAGCGGGATCACCTGACTCTGCAGACCACGCATGTGGCCAAATCCGGCAAGCACATACCGGTGGAAATATTTTTGCAGTATTTTCCGGAAGGCCCGGATCATGGTCAGTGTATTGCCATTGTGCGTGATATCAGTGAACGGCAGCGGATTAACCGGGCCCTGGAGTCACTGACCGTGACGGCCTCTTCCCAGCATGTCTTTCACGATATATCCCGCTCTGTCTCACAGGCGCTGGGTTATCGCTGGGCGGGTGTTGGCCGCTTCGTCGATGGCGAGAAGCGTGTCGAGATGCTGGGCTTCTGGGATACGGATCATGAGGCTGAACTCTTCAGTTACGATCTGGCTGGTACGCCCTGTGCCGAGGTGAGTAGCGATCACACTTCTTTGATTGTTTCGGATCGGGTTGCAGAGCGCTATCCGGACGATGACATGCTGCGCGATCTCGGTGCCGTTTGCTACCGTGGCGAACGATTGTTGGGTGCCGAAGGTGAAGGCATCGGCGTTTTATTCACCCTGGACGACAAGCCCTGTGTGGAGTCCTCCACGGATCGCGCCCTGCTGTGCGTGGCGGCAGAGCGTGCGGCTCTGGAGTTGCAGCGTATGGCCGCCGAAACGGCGCTGGCAACGCGCAATACTGAATTGTTTGAAATGCTGAACCGCATTAGCGATGGTTTTTTCTCCCTGACCGCTGACTGGCATATCACTTATCTGAATCAAACCGCCAGCGAGATGTTCGGCACCTCATGGGATGAGGTAAAGGGAGAGATTATCTGGGATATCCTGCCCGACATGGCGAGTTTCTTTTTCAAACCGCTGCATCAGGCCATGCAGAGTCAGTCTCTGGTGCGTACAGAGGGTTTTTATCCGCCCTTGTCACGCTGGTTTTCAGTGCATGTCTACCCGTCGCCCGAAGGTGTCTCGGTTTATCTGCGGGACATTACCGAACAGCGCAATGTGCAGGAAGAACGCCGCCGCATGGATGAACGCATGCAGCAGGCGCAAAAGATGGAGGCGGTTGGGCAGTTAACGGCCGGTATCGCCCATGATTTCAATAATATTCTAGCTAGCATTATGGGTTACAGCGACCTGGCAATGACTCGCTGTGTGGGTGAAGGACAGGAAAAGCTCGAGGAGTATCTGGGGCAGGTGTATCACGCCGGTGAACGTGCGCGGGATCTGATTCAGCAGATGCTGACCTTCAGCCGTGCCGGTGATAGTCAGGCTAAGCCACTTGACCCGGTGCCATTGGTCAAGGAAACCTTAAAAATGCTCACGGCCACTCTGCCGGCAAGTATCCATTTAAAGTTTGACCGGCTGGTGGAAAAAATTCCGAAGATCCGTGCAGAGCCGGTGCAACTGCAACAACTGATCATGAATCTCTGCATCAATGCCCGTGACGCCATGTGTGGCAAGGGGGAACTGACGGTGGGTCTGGCTTTTTGCCAGCACAGCGGCGATGAGTGTAGTTCTTGCCACGAATCGATCAGCGGTAATTATGTCGAATTGATCGTCAGTGATACCGGTCAGGGAATGGACAGTCATACCCTCACGCGTCTGTTTGAACCTTTTTTTACCACCAAGGAAGTGGGTGATGGAACCGGGCTGGGTTTGTCCATGGTGCATGGCATCATGCATGACTGCCATGGGCATATTCGTGTCGATTCGGCAATGGGCAAAGGCACGAGTTTTCGTCTTCTGTTTGAGCCCGTGGAGGGCGATGGAAAACGGCTGGTGGAGAATCCTGTTACTGATGCTCTGGTGGCTGGCGGGGAGGGGCAGTGCATTCTGGTTGTGGATGATGAAAAGGCGATTCTTGGCTTCATGCGGGCCTGGCTTTCCCGGGCGGGCTATGACATACAGACCTTTGCAGACAGCCGACAGGCCCTGAGTTATTTTCAGCAGCACCCGGAACAGGTCGATCTGGTGATTACGGATCAGACCATGCCGGCCCTGACCGGTATGGAACTGGCGGTGGAAATGCTCGCATTGCGACCGGGGTTGCCGATCATCCTTTGCAGCGGATGCAGTGATCAGGTCGACAAGGAAGCGGCCAGGGCCGTGGGTGTGCGCAGTTTCTTCAACAAGCCCTATGACCGTGGCCCGATGCTGACGACGATCCACAAGCTGTTAAAAAACACCCCGTAAGGTCTAACTGGGATCGGATGCCTAGGAGCCTGTCCGAGAACTAGGAGCCTACTGCGGAAAAGCCATTTTGGCTCATTTTCCCGCACATTTTCGTTAAATATGAGTCACTATTCGCCTCAAATGGCCGAAAAAATGG
>JALTPW010000908.1 GCA_026999335.1 Chromatiales bacterium | reverse complement strand
GGATGTCCTCAAAGCGAATGTTTTTGAGCAAGTGACTATCGGGCCGGATCCGGCATTTCCGTAAAATCCCTGCAAAGCCATGCACCAACGCCCAGATCATCATTTCTGTTCCTTCATTTCCGGCTGAACCATGCTTAAATGGAGCGCAGCCCCTGTGCAGTACCTGATGGGCATTCGCCGATTCCTGCTGAAGCTCAGGATCATCGTAACAAAGCTCTTTGGCTGAAAACATAAGATCGAACAACGCTTCATTTTCCTGCGCAAACCGCAGGTAGCCATTGCAAATAGCGACAAGGCGCGCATGCGGATCCGTACTGGAAGCAAGCTCGCGCTCTTCAAGCATGGTTTCGGCAAGCGCCTGATATCCACGCGCGGCAATCGCTGTTAGAAGACCGTTTAAGCCCTCAAAGTGGTAGGCCGGTGCGGCGTGGGAAACACCCGCCCTGGCCGCACATCGCCGCAGGGTCAAGGCCGATAACCCACCCTCATTCAAAAGATCGATCCCAGCCGTAATAAGCGCCTCTCGAAGATTGCCATGATGGTGTTGTTTTTTTCGTGGTTTGTCCCGCATAAATGTTTTTTACACACGAATCTTGACATCGTCAAGTTTATCGCCAACAATCAAATCGACACAAACTTGACACTGTCAAGATTAATGCCGTCAGGCGTTTCCTTGGCTAGAAAATGTGCCGTGAGTCTCTTGCAAAAGCGATTTGATAGGCTTTCAGGATAAAATCAACACAGAAACAACAATGAGACTACTCGACAAAACACTGTTGATTACCGGCGGTACTTCAGGGATTGGAGAGGCGCTGGTCAAGCAATTGGCACCTCGGAATGCTGAGTTGGCTATCCTTGCCCGTAATCCAGTAAAATTGAAAAAACTGGCTGAACAATTTTCCAATGTTCACCCTTATCAGTGCTCATTGGCCAGCAAGATGGATGTCGAGAGGACGATGAGAGAGATCACCGGAAAACACCCGGATATTTCCGTGGTCATCAACAATGCAGGCATACAGATTACGCCGACGTTTCTGGATGATGATTTCGATTTTAATCACATCGACGATGAAATCACCATTAATTTAACGGCACCTATCTGGATATGCGCCTTGATGCTTGAAAATATGCTCGATCTGAAAGCACCTGCCGCCTTTATCAATATCACCTCCGGCCTCGCTTTATTTCCCAAGAAAAACTCTGCCGTCTACTGCGCAAGCAAAGCAGGCCTACGAAATTTTTCAAAGAGTTTTCGCTATCAGCTTGAAAATACCCGGATATCGGTACATGAAGCCATCATGCCGTTGGTGGACACACCAATGACCGAAGGGCGGGGAAAGGGAAAGATTTCGGCCACGGCAGCCGCCAAGGCGATTATTAAAGGCATAGAAAATGATCGGCAAGAAATCTACGTCGGCAAAGCAGGGCTCATTCCTTTGTTGGCGCGAGTCAGCCCATCACTGCTGGGCGCCATTATGAAAACAGGATAATATTGGCCAACCCATGAAACAACTCATCACACTTGCGCTGACCTTGGCGGCGATCTTTGTGTCTACCTTTATCCTGATCAAAGCAACGGGGATATTGACCGTAGAAGATATCGAGTCGGCATTGACCGCAGCCTCACAAATCAATCCGCTTTACGTTGCGGCGGTCGTTATCGTGTTGTTATTTGCAGATTTGTTAATTGCGATACCCACACTCACCATCGCCATTTTATCAGGCTATTTTCTCGGTTTTTTATTGGGAGGCATCAGCGCCATATCCGGCATGCTTCTGGCCGGATTGGTCGGCTATACGATCTGTCGGCTTTATGGCCCGGGATTACTAATGAAAATCTACAAAAACCCTGAAAAACTTCGCGAAATGGAAAGTGTATTTTCCCTGCATGGATCCATGGTATTGATTATTTGTCGCGCACTTCCAATCCTGCCTGAAGTCAGCTGTTGCCTTGCCGGAGCCAATCGCATGCCCTTCTGGCGATTCTTGTTATATTATTCGATTGGAACCATCCCCTATGCCTTTATTGCAGCCTATGCCGGCTCACAAAGCAGTCTGAGCGACCCAACACCCGCGATCTTTACCGCCATAGCCATTTCACTGTTTCTTTGGTTAGCATGGTATATTTTCCTGCGCAAAAATAAAAACAGGCAAATAGCCAAGCAGTAACCTGTCTAGTGTGGTGTCCTGAGAGATTTATCAAATCTCCGGGAAAGTGATACTTGAGACTACATGATAAACCAAGCATTCAAAATTCCTTTTTTATTGCCATTACTATTAGTCATCAATACCCCTTTTGCCTGGGCCGGGCACCTGCCTGTCTGGGAGGTTCGCGCAGGCCTTGCCGGCATGAGCTTACCCCACTACCGTGGTTCCAACAGCGACAGCATGCTTGTGCTTCCTTTTCCCGCAATAGTCTACCGAGGCGAGCGCCTCAAGATTGGCGATGGACGTATACAAGGGTTTCTCTATACCTCCAAAACAGTCACGCTCGATTTTAGTCTTGCCGCCAGCCTGCCCGCCAGTGCGGATGATAATGGCGCCCGGAGGGGGATGGCACGCCTGGATCCGACATTTGAAATCGGTCCATCACTCATTAGCCGGTTATGGCAATCGGAAAACAAAAAGACCCACCTGTCATTGGAACTTCCCCTGCGAGCTGCCTTTTCCATCAATGAAAATGATTTGTCTCTCGGTGATCACGGCTGGACATTTGCACCATTCATCAATGTAAAACACCACTACAATCATTCAAGATGGGAGCTTTCACTGGGCCCCATCTACGCAACACGGCGTTATCATGGCTATTTTTACAACGTATCAACAGAAGATTCACTCTCAACACGGCCAGCATACGATGCCGATAAAGGTTACAGTGGCAACCGAATCACGCTAGTGATCCATAAACGTTTCAACAAACTGTCACTCATCGGCCTGCTTCGCTATGACATGTTATCGAATGCCATCTTTATGGATAGCCCGCTGATAGAACGCTCCGACAACCTCAGCGCAGGACTTGTCATCATGTGGCAAATCGCAAAATCAACGCGCTCAACAGACCACACCGACTGAACATGATCTGTATGGGTCTTACGGACTGAAAGTCCGCATACGGGCCGGTTCGTTTTTTAAATCCAGCCCTGCCATGATTCCCGGCAATCCGCATGTAGTGAGTTCCACGAACCATATTGCTCGAACACCTGTCATCACCCGCGCCCAGAACGTGATAACGCCAACGATACGGATAAGTCTGACCGCCTAAAGGCGGTGGTTTTAACCTTAAAACGGGACGAATAAAAAACGCTATTCAATCCAGTAGATCTCGCGCGCCGTCTGTCGGCCGATCAGCGCCTGAGCAAGACCGCGTGCCTGCACCACCTTCCCCGGCGCCGTCGGTATGCGTCCGGCCATGATTTCCGCCAGCTCCTGCGGCAGCAATGGCTGACGATCCGGCTCGGCGTAGCCCTGGGGAAACAGGGGCAGGTTCGTGGCCGGATCATACTTGTCACGGGCGCCGACCGTGTGCAGCAGCTCGTGGGTAATAACCAGGTTGTTACCGCTCGTCGCGCGGCGGCTGGCAAACGCATTCACCATCCCCAGCAAGCCCTTTTGCAGACCCAGTGAATGACCCAGACGGGGGTGAACCGTGGGATCGTGGTACAGCACAAACATCTGAATATCCGCTGGTGGCCCATACTTCCGCGCCACGCGCCAGGCCCAGAAGCGAATCTTCAGGCTCCACACCACATTAGCCGGCACACTGCGTTCGGCCGGCGGTTGCGGTGGTTTTTCCGCCAATACCGAACTCAGCACCACCTCGAAAGGCTTGTTCAGGGCCAGGCGATAATGCTCGGCTTCTTCTGTAAAAAATTCCTCGATATCCGCAAACGTCTCTCTATCCAGCCGGGCGATGTAATTTTCCGACGCCGCACTGCCATCCGCATTGATGGGGTAAATGGCCACGACCAGAGGCCGATCCCAATCGGTGGTGCGCAACCAAGTGAGCAGGCTGCTCGCCGCCACTGCCAGCAATATCAACGACAGGATCAGGATTCGCAGCAGACGAAATTGCCCGCTAGCGCTCATTTACGCAGCAACCAGAACAGCAATGAGAGCAGCAGACTGACAATGATGGCGCTGGTCAGCGGAAAATAGAAACGCACATTGTCGCGCTCAATAACGATATCGCCGGGCAGGCGCCCGAACCCCAGCTTCAGTAACCAGGGCCACAGCAGGCCTACGGCGAGAAAGAAGATACCCAAACCGATGAACAGACGCGGAAGATTCATTGCGGCAAGCGCTGTAAAAATGCCGCAGGGCGAAAAAGCCGCCCCGTGGCAAGGGGTGTCAGGTGATGGTCTTAACGCCACCCGGGGTACCGAGCAGCAGCACATCCGCCGGACGCATGGCGAACAGACCGTTGGTGACGATGCCGGCAATGTTATTCAGGGTCTGTTCCAGTTCCACCGGATTCATGATCTGCAAGCCGTGTACATCGAGGATGACGTTGCCGTTATCAGTAATAAAGCCCTCGCGGTAGGCCGGCTGGCCGCCCAGCTTCACCAGCTCGCGGGCGACATAACTGCGCGCCATGGGAATCACCTCGATGGGCAATGGGAATTCGCCCATAATATCCACCAGCTTGGACTCATCGGCGATACAAACGAATTGCTTCGACACCGCCGCGACGATCTTTTCACGCGTCAGCGCACCGCCGCCGCCCTTCATCAGGTGCAAATACTTGTTAGACTCGTCGGCGCCGTCCACATACACATCGATCACACTCACCATATTCAGCTCTTCCACCGGAATGCCATGTCCCTTGAGGCGCACGGCCGAGGCCTCGGAACTGGCCACCGTGGTCTCGATCTGACCCTTGATACCGGCCAGTTCGTCGATGAAATAATTGGCGGTGCTGCCGGTACCCACACCCACCGTCATACCAGGCTTAATGTAGTCGATGGCGGCCTTGGCCACCGCCTTTTTCATTTCGTCTTGATTCATTCTTCTGTTTCCCGTTGACTGGTTTACCGATTCAGGTCTGGCAGCAGTATACCGCAAGCACCACACTCTGCGCCTGACAGGCACACGCCAAGCTGATACCGTTGCGGCATTATGTTGGATCACTACACCAAAAAGATACTCAATGCCCGCGTCTACGAAGTCGCCAACGAGACCCCGTTGGAGCTGGCCGAAACCCTCTCCCTGCGTCTCGGCAACCCGCTGTGGCTGAAGCGCGAGGATTTGCAGCCGGTATTCTCCTTCAAGCTACGCGGGGCCTACAACAAGATCGTCCAGCTCGACGCGGATCAGCAACGCAAGGGAGTCATCACCGCCTCCGCCGGCAATCATGCCCAGGGCGTAGCGCTGGCGGCACAGCGCCTGGGACTCACGGCGTTGATCGTGATGCCCAAGACCACCCCGGACATCAAAGTGCAGGCGGTACAGCGTCTGGGTGCTGAAGTGGTTCTGCACGGCAATACCTACGACGACGCTTACGAGCATGCTTGCGGGCTCGTGAAGACACGCGGTATGACCTACATCCCGCCTTACGACGACCCGGACGTGATCGCCGGCCAGGGCACGGTGGCGATGGAGATCCTGCGCCAGCACAGCGGCGGCATTCATGCCATCTTCGTCCCCGTTGGCGGCGGCGGACTGATTGCCGGCATCGCTGCCTACGTCAAGGCCCTGCGGCCGGAAACCAGGATCATCGGCGTGGAACCGGAAGACGCTCCCTGCCTTCACCACGCGCTGGCCGCCGGTGAACGGGTGGTGCTGGATCAGGTCGGCATCTTCGCCGACGGCGTGGCCGTGCGCCAGGTGGGCGAAGAGCCCTTCCGTATTGCCCGCGAAACGGTGGACGAGGTGATCCTGGTCAATACCGACGAAATCTGCGCCGCCATCAAGGATATCTTCGACGACACCCGCTCCATCGCCGAACCCGCCGGCGCCCTGGCCGTCGCCGGGGCGAAAAAATACGTCACCCGCGAACGCATCAGCGGCAAGGCGCTGGTGGCCATCGATTCCGGCGCCAATATGAATTTTGACCGCCTGCGCCACGTCGCCGAACGTGCCGAACTGGGTGAGCGCCGCGAGGCCCTGCTCAGCGTCACCATCCCCGAGCGGCCCGGCAGCTTTCGCCGGTTCTGCGAAATGGTCGGTCTGCGCGGCATCACCGAGTTCAACTACCGCTATGCTGATCCTACGCAGGCACACATCTTCGTCGGCGTACAGATGCACGGCGGCGACACGGAAAGAGATGAGCTGATCCGCGAACTGAGTAAGGGCGATTATTCCGTACTGGATCTCACCGACAATGAAGTAGCCAAGCTACACATCCGCCATCTGGTCGGCGGCCACAGCCAGAGCGCCAACAACGAACGCCTGTTCCGCTTCCAGTTCCCGGAGCGCCCCGGCGCCCTGCTGCGCTTCCTGCAACATATCGGCGGCCGTTGGAACATCAGTCTGTTCCACTACCGCAACCACGGCGCCGCCTACGGCCGCATCCTCTGCGGCATCCAGGTGCCACCGACGGACAGCGACGACTTTCAGTCATTCCTCGATAATCTGGGCTACGAACACTGGGACGAGACGGACAACCCGGCCTATCGGTTGTTTCTTGGTTGACAGAAACTCAGCCTGAAAATATATTAATATTGGAGTGATTTCATCAACTAGCGAGAACGACACTATGACAAAATGTCCGGATATTTCTGGGTTGTAGTTTAGCAAACCAAGCAAAGAAGCAATAGAAGATATACAACGGATTCGAGAACTAGGGAATTTGCTAACCAGCGTAGTGGCAGGAAGCACGGTAGTAAAAATATTTTCAAGCTACGGTGTACGTACACTTGAGGTCGCTTATAATATCAGCTCCTACGAATGGGCGGCATGGGCGCAGGCAATGGGCAGCATAGATTATCTAGAGAAGGCAAGAGTACAGCGGATTGCATATCTTCACCTGCTTGATAATAAGACGACTCTCACGACTGAGGAAGTAAAGTTCTGGGAGGCAGTCGTCCATGGATGCCATTAAAAGGGGAATATTGGCTTGTTTTTTTTGGGGTTTTGTAACGGTTGCCTCGGCAGAAGAAGGCGCCACGTTCTTGAGTGACCCGCAAGAAGATGAAATCATCGACCTCGTCTACTCACAACTGAGAGCCTCTATCGAAGAGCTTGAAAAAAACATTGAAAAATGTGAAATATTGGAAAGAAACAATGTGCTTGACCCGACCTTGCTCCAGCGATTGCCGTTAACAGATCAAGAAAAGAGAACATCATTGGGTTATTTTCTTTATATAGCACAAAACGAATGTTATGG
>JALTPW010000907.1 GCA_026999335.1 Chromatiales bacterium | reverse complement strand
TAAACTACACGCGCGGTTCACCGCCGCGTTGCAAAACGGCCGCGACCGGCTGCTGGAATACAACTCCTGCCGCCCCGCAATTGCTAACCATCTCAAGCAGCAGGCACAGGCGGCGGATCGCCATTCCGAGCTGCCGGACTATCTCGATGCCATCTTCGATTGCTTCGGCGTGGATTCTGAAATACACAGTACTTGCAGTTATGTGCTACACCCCGGCGAGCACATGCAGGCGCCGCTACCCGGCCTCAGTGACGAAGGCATGACCATCACCTATGATCGCGATAGCGCACTGGCCTTCGAGAACATGCAGTATCTCAGTTGGGAGCACCCCCTGACCCGCACCGCCATGGACATGGTGCTGAGCAGCGAACTGGGCAATACCGCACTCACGGCCATCAAATACCGCGGCGTCAATAGTGGCACCCTGCTGATGGAATGCCTGTTTATTCTCGAATCGGCCTCCAGCGAGCGGCTCAACAGCGCCCGCTACCTGCCGCCCACCTGCATCCGCGTGCTCATCGACCAGAACGGCCAACGCCATGACGACGCTCTGCCGCACACGGCTATCAATCGCACGCGGCAGAACGTGGACAGGGAAACAGCAGCACAGGTGATCCGCAGTCAGCTCGATGTATTGAAGGAAATGGTCAGCGCCAGCGAGGCACAGGCCAGCGAAGAGGCACCGACGATCCTCCGTGAGGCGCTGGGCAAGACCCGCGACACCCTGCAGGGAGAGATCCAGCGCCTCACGGCCCTGCAGCGGGTGAACCCCAATGTGCGCGATGAAGAAATCCGCTATTTCGAACAACAGTGGATGGCGCTCAGTCTGGCGCTGGAGTCCGCTACGCTGAGACTGGATGCCCTGCGGGTGATTGTTGCGCTGTGAAACTTGCTGGAGGAGCGGCTTCAGCCGCGAATGAATCGAGTCCTGTAGGACAAAACAAGCTATTTTGCATGAGCACTCGCCGCCACACCTGCAATGGTGGGCAGTGTGTCCTACACGTCGGTCTTTCAATTACGGCTGAAACCACGCCACAGGTTTGTATTTTTTCCACCTATCATCGCCAGCATGGCCCGCTGGAGGCTTTATAAAATCAGGGTACTGAAAGATATTGCTGGCGGATGATCGTCGAAAAACACCTGCATATTCTATTCTGTTACTTTAATTTCTGAAGGGGGCCGATATCCTACCTCTTGGGGCGGGAATGTTGGTTCGGCACGTTATAATGTAATGGCGTAGAACTGTTCATCACAGGAGCGTGTTGTGCGCACGATATTTTCTGTTTTAATCTCTGAGGCGTCGATTCCCCTCCGCCCGCCTACCAAAAGTAGGTTCTTGAAGAAAAGCGCCTATTTTTGGTGCCGCGAACAAGCGTTGAACAATGCGTAGCGGGTGAATTCCTCCCAATGCCCCATTCCTTGGGGCGGGAATGTTTACTCGGCAAGTCAAATATAACAGAGTAGAACTATTCGTCAGGCAGTCTCCGCCAGACTTTCCAGCAAGACCTGCTGGGCCGATACCGGCTCAGCTTTACCCGGTTCCGTCAGCACGTAAGTGCCGTCCGGCTGCAGCAACCAGGCCTGGGTGTTGTCACGCAGGTCGAGTTCCAGGTCACCGATAACACGGTCTCGCAGTTTTTTTGCTTCGATGGGGAAACAGGTCTCGACACGGTGGAACAGGTTGCGCTCCATCCAGTCGGCGCTGGCACCGAACACTTCCGGGTTGCCGTCGTTGGCAAAATAATAGACCCGTGGATGTTCGAGAAATCGACCGATAATAGAGCACACGCGGATGTTGTCAGATACACCGGGCACACCGGGACGCAGCGCACAAATGCCACGCACGATCAGATCCACCTGCACACCGGCCTGTGAGGCCTGGTACAAGGCCTGAATGATCTGCGGCTCGACCAGCCCGTTCATTTTGGCGATGACCCGCCCCGGCTTGCCTTTTTCTGCCAAAGCCTGCTCGCGCTGGATCTTTTTCAGCATGCCGTCGTGCAGGGTGAAGGGCGATTGCAACAGTTTGTGCAGCTTGATGACCTTGCCCAGGCTGGTGAGCTGATTGAAGACCTTTTGCACGTCTTCACCAATGACTTTGTCACAGGTGAACAGGCCATAGTCGGTATAAATGCGCGCGGTGCGGCTATGATAATTGCCGGTGCCCAGGTGTGTGTAGTAGCGCAGGCCCTTGGTTTCGCGGCGGATGATCAGCAGCATTTTGGCGTGGGTCTTGTAGCCCACGACGCCATACACGACATGCGCACCGACTTCCTGTAGACGGGTGGCCAGATCCACGTTAGCGGCCTCATCGAAGCGGGCACGCAGCTCCACCACCACGGTCACTTCCTTGCCAGCGCGCGCGGCGGCGACCAACGCATCGACGATGGCGGAGTTGGGCCCGGT
>JALTPW010000906.1 GCA_026999335.1 Chromatiales bacterium | reverse complement strand
ATTTCGCCCAAGAATTCGATCTAGTGATAATGTTATGTGAAGGGGCATTTCCACTGATGGAAACAGATGAAATGAATTTCAAAATTTTAGAGAACGCAGCTAAATCACTAAATTCAAGAGGTAAACTAATCTTCACCACTCTCAATGGTTTGTTTCCAATATTTCACTCTGTAAAAGAATTCGTGAATGCAGGGTCAGAAAAGGGAGTGTCGTCTAAGAATACATTCGATTTAATGACATTCAGAGATCATTCAGCGTATGAAACTGAAGATGACTCAGGGAAAAAAATGTCACTTAAATGTAATGAGCGCTACTATATTCCAGCAGAAATAACTTGGCTTCTAAAGTCCGTTGGATTCAAAAAAATAGATATAGCAGGGGCCAAGCTCGGCGCATTTTCAAGAAAAAATAAATTAACCACAGAAGATTTTGAAATGTTAGTTATAGCGGAAAAATAAAAACTCTAAAAGCAATTAACGCGGACATTGTTCCGGTCTCCTACGTAAAGCGAAGCGCCTTTTTGTGCGATAGCGATAGCACAAAAAAACGCGCAGCTTTGCGGGTTCGCTGAATGTGACCGCTCAGATTAACTTATGGTTATTTCTGGATCCTTATATTAAAGGGTTTTGACCCCATTAAATATTAATGACGGGATACAGTGGTGGACTTGAATGCAAACGCTGGCTGATTGCCCAAGAAATCACCGGCCTTAGCCCGTTAGAAAAGATAGAAAAGAGGACTGAGGCGTTAAATTTTAGCGAGATCATTGCATAGATAGCTGCCAATCATTTGTATAAAAGCAGCTCATTTTTCTCATAGTTGATAACAATTGTATATCTGCTGAGAAAGTTATGCCCAATAATTCCATTTATACTTTCATCAAATTTTCTAAGCATATCAAAATCAAATATTGACACATCGACGTTTCTCCTGACCGCTCTTCCTATTGATATAGTGCTTGCTACACCATCGTGAGCGGTAAAAGAGCCTCCCGGACCGCTTGCGGGTGATTTTTTACACTTCTTTATTTTTAGTTCTTTGGCTAGCTCTGGTGTAATACAACAACATGAGGCACCAGCATCTAATATGAAAGTGTAGGGGCCGAATCCATTAATTTTCACAGGAAGCAACAATAGCTCATTGGGAGACTTTGTAACAGTAAGCTGCGTTCGTGATATCTCTTTATTCATACTTATATTCGTTATGTTTTTTTTGATAAACCCCATAATCCCAATATTTTCTAGCAGGAACTTTGGGGCCTTTCCAGCCTAAAACCCTTAATTCTTTAGCAATTAATCTATTGATTATTCCGTGACCAATAAATAGAACTCTTTCATATTTATTTGCCTGTTCGATTAAAATACTAGCTGCTTTTTTAGCTCTTTCCTTAGTTTCAACGAATGACTCAGAATCTTGAGAAAACCCAAAGAGCCAAGCAATTCTAAAAAATATGGCCCATATTCTCACTGAAAGTCTTGGAAAATTCCAGACTCGAATAGGTAGCCCTGCTTCTTGAAAAAGAGATGAGGTTAAACTGATCGCACTAATATCTAAATACCGAGCGGACTCTATAGACCTAGGTAGATCGCTACACACAACAAAATTAGCTGATTGCGCCATTTCCAGTGCATGATTAGCCGGTAGAACATCGCTATCTAGTTCGTTTGAGTTATAAGCATCAACCCAACGTTTAAACTCCGAGGAGGATACAATTTTTATAGGTGGATAATCTACTTTTCCATGCCTTAGCAAAACTACTTCCATAATACTTCCTTTGAAAATAAACAAAACTGAAAATTATCTGCGCTGACCAACCTTGCGGTGATTTATGAAAAACGGAAAAAGGCGGGAAAAAAAGTATGGAAGGATTAAATTAAAAGGAAAATAAATGGTTAATATTTAACCGCTCCATCCCCTTTTACCTCACTGCACTTCGATACGGATAGCGAAAAATTCAGGCAACACTGAAACCGCAATAAGAGACCTTCTATATGTGTTTACTGTAAGCACTTTGCTTGGCAGCGACGATGATAGACAAAATATTCAGTTTTGTTAATTGATTTTAGTTTGGCTCTGCAAAGGGCCGAAAAAGATAGTTAATGCCTATTGACAGAGAAACGGCTCATATGTCTTATGCCTACTTTCGCCTTTCTGCTTTGTTATACACTAGGCCTCGATCTCTTTTACCAACAGCGATTACGTAAACAACTATTTCACTATCGTTAACTTCATATACCAGACGATACCCCACCGAACGCAATTTAATCTTATATACACTTTTAAAACCGTGTAGCTGATTTGCTGGGTTGTGTGGATTTTCTATTCTCTCTTCAAGCTTCTTTTTGAACTGCTTCCGTATTGGCGGAGCTAGTTTTTTCCATTCTTTCAGAGCACTCGGCAAGAACTTGATTTTATAAGTCATCCAGATTTACTTCTACCGCTTGTTCCTTTTCATCAGCCCTGTCTCTCACAATTTGAGCCAGCTCAGAATCTTCCAACTTATCCATTAGCCATTCATAGGTTTCAGCTGGTATGAGATACGCTGCCGGAACATTATGGTTAAGTATTGCAATAGGAGCGCCTTCAGCCTCATTAAGCAGAGCTGTTGGATTTTTCTTTAATTCTGAAATACTTGCGGAGCAACTAGATAATACTTGCCTCATAACAACGCCTCAGTCAGATCTATATTTAGCATCAAATATAGATCTTATTTTAGGTTTTTTCAAGTTTATTTCGAGGAAGCTACTCTGCGATCACTCCAGAAGGCATGACGCTTAATATAAGGCTTTTGCCTGAATATCATTGATTTTGGCGTGCTATGCGGCGTTTGCCGTATAGCACGCGGAATCTGTGCCACCATGCATAAACGACACCCCCGACCTACATGAAGCCAAATAAAAACAAAGGAAACACCCTCTGAGCTGAGCGACACAGAGTTCAGGTTTTGGAGATTCGAAATATGGGAAGTGAATGACGCGAAGGCGCATAAAGCATACCCACGCTACTGGATATCCGTCAGTGTTACGTTGATGAAGTACTAACCCGCCAACAGCTGCCTGACCTCTGAAATCTGCTCTTTGGCCTGATCCAGCAACCTCATGCTCATTTCCGGCGTCAGCTCGCCGTGGGCGATTTTGCAAAAGGCCGGCACTTCGCCGAGCTTGGGCAGATCCTGCATCTTTGCCGTACCCACAAAACTGTGTAATTGCGCAACGATGGCGATATCGCAGTAATCGGGCTCCGGGGCCGGATCACGAGACCATTTCTCCGCCTCTTGCGCAGCAGTGACAAAGGCTTCTGAAAAACCCCATTCACGCAGGATTATCCCCCCCAGCTCACCCTTTAACTCGGCACAGATCTGCGCCAAGGCTACACGATCTTCGGCCAACTCCCGGTAGTTTTTGGCATAAGAAAGAATGACCAGCTCACCGATATCATGCAGCAGGCCGACCAACAGGGCTTCGTCAGGACTCATTCCCGGCGTCACTTCCGCCAGCACCTGGGCAATGGCGCCAACCTCTACACTGTGCTCCCACAGCTGCCGGGCATGCCGGGCCAACAAAGCTGTGGGGATCTTCTCTTTGAACAGGTTGCGCAGGACGAAGCCCACCACCAGGTTCCGGGTAGACTCAAGTCCCAGACGGGAAATGGCCTGCAGACAACTGTCCACGGGGCGCAGGCCATGATAAAGCGCGCCGTTGGCGATTTTCATCAGTTTGGCGCTGATGGCGAGATCCGTCTGTACCAGTGTGGCGATCTGTTGCACAGAGGCCTCTTCCTCATCGATCAGGTGGCGAATCTTCACGGCGATATCCGGCAGACTGGGCAAGACCAGGCGATCATTGAGCAGGTCATCATAGATTTCCGTGTACAGGGGATGCACGCTCAGTCCGTGATGTTCGTCATCCTCCTCCAACATGCACACCTGTCTGCTGGGCACATACTTCAGGCTTGCCAGTAATGCCTTCTGCACGCGCAGAAACTGCACCGCTGTCCGCGCCCGAATGGTGTACTTGCGCGGCTGTAAGTGGGCAACCGGATGCCGGGCCGCCTCCGTCCCGGCCCTGATCTCCAGCACCTTGCCATCATTCGACACCAGGTGCAGCACCCCTTTCAACAGGTAATAGTCCCATTCGTCACTGCTATCCCGTTCAGCGAGCACATAACCCTTACGCTCATCAATCACCCAGGCATGATCGGCAAGCACGATCAGCTCATCTTCATGGCATCCGTTGAAGGGAATCAAGCCGGAAAGACTGTCGATGTCCGCTGGACTGGCTGTCACTGGTTTTTACCACGATATATTTGGCGACCCCACCTGTTTGTGGGGCAGGATATACGCCACACCCATCGGCAAGCACACTGAAAACTTGAGGCCACGTCCAATAACAAGAAGTGGCTTTAAGATTGTTATGGTATAAAAGGAAGCCCATCGCACATCGTCAAAAACAGGAACCCGGCATGTTCAAATTTACCCACACACACGCCCTGTGGTTACTGCTGCCTGCTCTTTTGCTCAGCGCCTGCGCCAACATCAGTAAGAGTGAACGTATAGATGGCCTCAACAACACGCTGAAGAACTACAAACGTGACATCCGTTGGGGAGAATTCGACACCGCCTGGGCCTTCCGCCGCTGGGAGGCGGACAAGCGCGAGGAACCACCTGAAAAGCTGAAGGGTCTGCGTGTCACCAACTACAAGGTCGTCAACACCCACATGGGCGTCGACAATCTGAGCTATACACAGACGGTGCGTATTTCCTACCATCTCGCAGACTCACCACGCGTGAGGAAGCTCATCGACCGACAGAAATGGGAATATGACGAAGAGGCTAAACGCTGGTGGCTGGTGAGCGATATGCCGCAATTCTAGTCCCGTCAACATGGTATTGACGAACCACTCGAGCAGATTCAGTCGCCACAAACCATCTTCCATCTCGACGCAGAGCTCCGAATCAGCGACAATCACACGTTATCATGGCAATCCGCGCCGTGCCCACCACGCGCCCAAACAAGCAAACCCATGCCCACGAAATACGAAACAGACGACTTGCGCATCAAGGCCATCAAAGAGGTCGTTCCCCCGGCCGAGGTTCTCACCGAATACCCCATCACCGACACGGCCGCAGAGACCACCGCCACCACGCGTCAGGCCATTCACCGCATCCTCAACCATGCGGATGATCGCCTGCTGGTGGTCATCGGCCCCTGTTCCATTCACGACCCGCAGGCCGCACTGGAATACGCCACGCGCCTGAAACGATTGCGCGACGAGCTGGCCGACGACCTGCTCATCGTGATGCGTATCTATTTTGAAAAACCACGCACCACCGTAGGCTGGAAGGGACTGATCAACGACCCGCACCTCAACGGCAGCTTCGAGATCAATCAGGGCCTGAAACTGGCGCGTAAGGTGCTGCTGGACATCAACAACCTGGGCATCCCGGCGGGCACCGAATTTCTCGACCTGATCACCCCACAGTACATCTCCGACCTGATCAGTTGGGGCGCCATCGGCGCACGCACCACGGAAAGCCAGGCACACCGTGAGCTGGCCTCCGGCCTGTCCTGCCCGGTGGGCTTCAAGAACGGCACCGACGGCACGCTGAAAATCGCCATCGATGCGGTGGGGGCCGCCAGCCAGCCGCACTATTTCCTGTCATTGACCAAGGCCGGCCATTCCGCCATCTTTGCCACCAGCGGCAATGAAGACTGCCACATCATCCTGCGTGGTGGGCGCGAGCCCAACTACAATGCCGCCAGCGTCGAGCTGGCCGCGAAAGAGATGGAAAAGGCGAATCTGCAACCACGCCTGATGATCGATTTCAGCCACGCCAACAGCCGCAAGCTGCACCAACGCCAGATCGAGGTGGGCCACGACGTAGCCGGCCAGATTGCCGCCGGCAACCACAACATTCTCGGCACCATGATCGAAAGCCACCTGGTAGCGGGTCGGCAAAACGTGGCCGAAGGACAGGACTTGGTGTTCGGTCAAAGCATCACCGACGCCTGCCTCGGCTGGGATGACAGCGAACCCCTGCTACGTGAACTGGCCAGCGCCGTGCGCCAGCGCCGCAAGACCTGATGGATCCGCTGGCAACCTGGGAAAAACTGCTGCTGGGCGCCTTCGCCCTGCTGCTGATATTCTGGTTTCGCCCCGGCCTCAAGGCCGCCTTCCAGCGCAGCGCAGAGGCAGAGAATAAAGACTGGATGGGCCTGCTCATCCCCCTCGCCCTGGTGATCGGCTTCATCCTGCTGCTGATATCGATGGTCTAGTGCTCTTTACAAGTGGGCGCTGAAACGGCCCCGGCTGGCGCCCACCATCAAATCCCGGAAGTCCTCACCACGCAGGTGGATCAGCTCGGTGTGGTTACCGGCCTCAAAAAACACCTCGTCACAACCGGCCAGGCTCTCATCCAGCGCCACATCGATACCATAGGCCTCGCCCAGCGGCGGAATCGCCCCGATCTCACAATCACTGAAAAGATCCTCCAACTCCTGTTCCGTGGCCAGCTCCAGGCGCCGATCCAGCGCTTCGTCCAACAACTCGAACTCCACCTGATGATCGGCTGGAACCACCACCATCAGATAGCCCTGATAGTCTTCGGTCATCACACACTTGGCCAGCTTGCTACCGGGGATATGTGCTGCCTCCGCCGTTTCCAGACTACTGCTGCTGTGCTTGTGGCGCAGCACCTCATACTCCACGCCCCAACGATCAAGATACTCCTGTAATGTTATTGCAACAGCCATGATCATCTCTCCTTATTTCTGACACGCCCATCAGCGCATGGATAAAACTCACATGGAATAGCTATAGACAAGAGTCGGCGACTTGTACAGGCCACAGAAATAAGGCAAAGGGGTCAAATCTAGTAATATATAGTCATAACAAGCAAGCGAATCAGGCTGTAAACTATTATATTACTCAAGTTTCGGGGTTCATTTTCAATTGCCCCAATACTCACTAAGGAGCTGAAATTAAATAATTTTTATATACGATTAATTGCCCGGAACAACTTACTGCACTCATCTACGACCACAGCAGAGTGTAGGACACTGCCCACCCCACGGATCATGGTAGTGCTCTGTAAACCCTGTCGGGTTCAGTGGCTCTGTCAGCGTTCATGGCACCACCAAAAGTAGGTGCCCTGAGGTGACAGTAGGCGCTTTTGATGTTGCGGAAAAAGCAGGTCGTTGTTTGCTTGCTTCACTCGATTTTGCGCTGCACGTCCATACAGATATCCTGTGCATTCAACATGCTACAGTCACAACCCGCTTGATTTTGAACCCCGAAACTTGAGATATTACTAGACCCGAATGGACTA
>JALTPW010000905.1 GCA_026999335.1 Chromatiales bacterium | reverse complement strand
GCCGAGGGCGTGAGCATCGGCATCGTCTCGCCGGATGGCCGCGACGGCATGATCGAGCACGCCGGACAGTTCGCCGAGGCGGACATCCCCTTCATCTTCGACCCGGGCCAGGGCATGCCCATGTTCACTGGCGAGGATCTGCTGCGATTCACCGAGCAGGCCACCTGGATCACCCTCAACGACTACGAAGCGCAGCTGTTCGAGGATCGCACCGGACTGTCACCGCACGAGATCGCCGAGCGCGTCGAGGCGCTGATCATCACTCGCGGCGGCGAAGGCTCGCACATCTACACCCGTGAGCACCGACTGGAGATCCCGGCGGCACCGGTCACCGCCATCAATGATCCCACGGGCTGTGGTGATGCCTACCGCGCCGGCCTGCTGTACGGACTGATGAACGACATGGACTGGGAGACCAGCGGCCGCATCGCTTCCCTGCTGGGGGCGATAAAGATCGAAAAGCACGGCACGCAGAATCACCCGTTTGCGCGCGACGAATTCGAACGCCGTTTTCAGGAGGCCTTTGGCCGCAGCCTCTGATCGCGGGCCTGAGTCACGAATGACATTTAGAGGTTCATGTAAAAAAACCCGGAAACAGATATTATTCCCTCGCCACGTCTGTTGCGGCGAGGGAATAAAAGATGTGAACGTATTTTCCGTATGACCCACTAAACCCTTTGAGGGATGCTCTGGGGAACGTTTGGAGGTGCTGTCGTTTGGAAAATGCTAAACCTCGCGCGCAGTCCCTGCTGCGCGGACAATCGATCAATGTTCTGCTGATCCTGAGTTTTGTCATCGTGGCCCTGCTGCCGGTGAGCATACTGGGTATCAACAGCTACTATGCGGCATGGGAAAACGCCTGGCGTGAAGTCCGCGAGAAACATCAGACGCTGGCGGAAAATCTGTCATCGCCCATCGCCCAGTATGTGAACAACCGCCGTATCGCCATTTCCCTGTTGCGGGAGAAAATGATGGCACTGGAGGATGCCGCAAACCCGGCCGAAAATGCCGCGGTACTGGCCGAAGGGCTGGACTACCTGCACGGTTTTCGCGCCATTTTCCTGCTGGATGACCACCAGCGAATCCTCAGTATGGCAACCAGTTATCCCATCGGAGAGCGCGCCACCGTACAGCTCAATCTCGGTGCCGGGGACTTCATCAACACCTTGTTTGACTCTGGCCGCACCTTCCTCAGCCCGGTAGTGATCAACCCCTTGACCGGCAAGACAACACTGATGGTGGGCACATTGCTAAATGGTGCGGGTGCCATGGATACGCCGTTGCTGCTGGTGGGGGAATTAAAGATTGGTGCCATCGAGGCGCTGCGTCAGGGTATTCGTTTTGGCGAGCAGGGGCATGCAGTGATTGTCGACCCATTGGGTCGGGTGATTGCGCACCCGAATCCGGACTGGATGGATGAACATATCAAAGACCTGTCCCACTTGCCTATCGTGCAAAAAATGATGACGGGAAAGACCGGTGTCACCGAGTTCTATTCACCCTTCAGGAAAGCCGACATGGTGGCCGGTTATACCTCGGTGTCCAAGGTCGGCTGGGGCATCATGGTGCCCCAGCCGAAGACGGAAATCGAGGCGCAGATCACAAGAATTCGTGGCTCGGAGCTGGTCTGGGCATTGGTGGGCATTGCCCTGGCACTGGCCTTCAGCCTGTCATTGGCACGCTGGATCACCCGGCCGCTGAACACCCTTGCCCGTGCCGGGCAGCGCCTGCACGACAGCAATTTCGAGAGTGAACTGCCGAAGATCAGCCCCAAGGCTCCGTTGGAAATCCGCCAGTTGGCAGACAGCCTCGGTGGCACCGTCGATGAGCTAATTGCCTCGCGCGCCGAACTGGCCCGGCTCAATGATTCATTGCAGGAACGTGTGGATATAGCCACCCGCGAACTGCGCAAGAGTAACCAGAAACTGGAATACCTGGCGCAGAGTGATCACCTCACCCAGTTGGCCAATCGGCGTTACTTCGAACAGGTATTGGCGAGCCTGGATGACCGCCGTCATGGCGACAGTCAGGGCATTTGTATCCTGCTGCTGGACGTGGATAAATTCAAGGACATTAATGATCATTACGGGCATGTGGCCGGTGATGAGGTGCTGGTACAAATTGCCGGCATTCTACACCAGGGCCTGCGCAATACGGACTTGGCGGCTCGTTATGCGGGGGATGAATTCGTGGTGCTGCTACGCGCCGGACTGGAGACGGGCCGGCAGCGTGCACGGGATCTGCGTGACGCCATCGATGCACATCATTTCCAGTTTGACGGACAGACCCTGCACACCACGGTCAGCATCGGCCTGGCATATTGCCACAGTATCAGCGCTTGCAGCGACCCCGATGAACTGCTTCACCAGGTCGATGTCGCCATGTATGAAGCCAAGCGCCAGGGACGCAACCG
>JALTPW010000904.1 GCA_026999335.1 Chromatiales bacterium | reverse complement strand
GCGCGTTGCTTGACTCGGAGATCCTCGCCGCCGTCTATTTGATGATGACCGGCGGACAGACGGATTTGTTGCTCGATGGTCAATCCGAGGATGGACAGGCGACGGCGGGTGAGATCCGCCGTCTGACGCAGGAGCGCGTGCCGCTACGGGTGATCCACGCCAGCGCGAATGAGCTGGCCGCACACGAGGCGCGCCTGACGGCCATTGACAAGGCCAGTGGGGGGCAGTGTTTGTGGGGGACGAAAGAAGAGGCTTGAGGGTCTGGTAACTTTATCCGCAACAGTTACTTGTTTGCCTGCGCAAAGTCCTAATTCCGCGCAGGGCATATTTTTTATGTGCCCGCCCTGTGGCACAGTGGTTTCACTGTTTTGTCCTGTTGGGAATGCCCACTCCCCGGACCTGCGGTCTCCAAAATCATTCCTGCAAATACGGATAGCCCTTCGCCAGCCATTCCTGAAAGCCGCCGCGGAACCAGTAGATGCGGCGGTAGCCGCAATCGACGGTGATCTTGACGGCCTTGCCGCTACGCTTGCACTTGACGCCATTGCAGTAGAACAGCACGGGTTTTGACTTGTCGGTGATGATGCGGGCCAGACTGTCACAGTGGGTATCGATGTCGGGCAGGCTGATGGAGGTTTCGATATAGCCTTGCTTGCGGTCACCGCGAATGCGTGAGTCGATGATGACAAGGTCGGGGATTTGGTTGGCCAATTCAATGAGCTGTTCGGCGCTGACGACGGTGCTGCCGGTAATGGCCTCGGGCGTGATTGGCGGGGGATGGCTGGCCCACAGGCCCAGGTTCGGCAGTGTCAGCAGTAGCCCTGCCAGCGGCCAGGCGAAGATGTGTTTCTTGTGCATCTCCCCCATCTCCGGCCGATGCCCACAGTGTCCGTCAGATCTTGTAATAGTTTCGGTACCATTCCACGAAGCGGGCGATGCCGTCTTCGACGGTGGTTTCCGGTTTGTACCCGGCGTCGGCGACCAGATCCTGTACATCGGCGTAGGTGGCGGGCACGTCGCCCGGTTGCAGTGGCAGCATGCTCATCTCCGCTTTTTTGCCCAGGCAGTCTTCCAGCACCTTGATGTAGTGCATCAGTTCCACCGGCTGGTTGTTGCCGATGTTGTAGAGGCGATAGGGCGCCAGGCTGGTGCCGGGGTCGGGGGTGTCGCCGTTCCAGTCCGGGTTGGGCGAGGCGATTTTGTCCAGGGTGCGGATCACACCTTCGACGATGTCGTCGATGTAGGTGAAGTCACGACGGTGTTTGCCGTAATTGAAGACATCGATGGGCTCGCTGGCAAGAATTTTGCGTGTGAACAGGAACAGCGCCATGTCCGGACGGCCCCACGGGCCGTACACGGTGAAGAAACGCAGGCCGGTGGTGGGCAGGTCGTACAGGTGGCTGTAAGTGTGCGCCATCAGTTCGTTGGCCTTCTTCGACGCCGCGTACAGGCTCAGCGGGTGATCCACGTTGTTGTGAATGGAAAAGGGCATGTTGGTGTTAGCGCCGTAGACGGAACTGCTGGAGGCGTATACCAGATGCTCGACGCCGTTGTGGCGGCAGCCTTCGAGGATATTGATGAAGCCGACGATGTTGCTGTCGATGTAGGAGTGCGGGTTCTCGATGGAGTAGCGCACACCGGCCTGGGCGGCGAGATTGACCACGCGATCCGGGCGATGCTCGGCGAACACCGCCTCCATGGCGGGACGATCTTCGATGCTGATACGCGCCTCGGTGAAGTTGTCGTGTGACGAGATGCGTGCCAGACGGGCCTCTTTCAGGCTGACCTCGTAGTAGTCGTTGAGGTTGTCGATGCCAATGACTTCGTCGCCTCGCTCCAGCAGGCGCAGGGCCAGTTGACTGCCAATAAAGCCGGCGCTGCCGGTGACCAGGACTTTCATAGTGTTTCCTTCAAAATTAGCACACAGGACTGAGTTCTCAGCCCTTCTTTGATTACTTACAGTCGTCCATCGACCCGTTCGGCGGGGAGGATGTTCTTGACATCGAAGAGGATGTGATTCGTCCTGCCCAGGGCATGAATGTCGTCGATGCCCATGTCTTTGAACTGATCATGAGCGACGGCGAGGACGATGGCGTCATAACGGCTGTTCTCCAGCGTGTCGATGGGGCGGATGCCGTATTCGTGTTCCAGGTCGTCGGCATTCACCCAGGGGTCGTAGACGTCCACGTTGGCGTGGTAGTTGTTGAATTCCTCGATGATGTCGATGACCCGGGTGTTACGCAGATCCGGGCAGTTTTCCTTGAAGGTGAAGCCGAGGATCAGCACGCGGGCGTCTACGGCATGGATACGGTTCTTGGTCATCAGTTTGACCACGCGTTCCACCACATGGCTGCCCATGCCATCGTTGATGCGGCGGCCGGCGAGGATCATCTCCGGGTGATAGCCGATCTCCTGTGCCTTGT
>JALTPW010000903.1 GCA_026999335.1 Chromatiales bacterium | reverse complement strand
CCTCCAATGTGGTTTCGCCACCCAGCGGAATCTGCAAGCGCTTTCCCTGCACCTTGACTCGCAGGGTGACTCGTTCCACGGCCTGTTGCAGACGATGGCCGTAGAGGCTTTCGTGGCGCCGGTGGAAAGCTTCACGGGTGTCGTGGCTTCCTTGCCAAGGGAGGTTGATGGCGTAGGACTGGCCACGGTAGCGCAGGTCGACGCTGGGATGGGTTTCGCTGTCTTTTTCATTCACACCTTCGTTACGCAGTGCGGCATGGCCTTCAGCGGCCAGTTCGGCGAAGGCGGTATTGAGTTCGTGTTCGTCAATGTCTGTCAGCAGACAGGTCTGGGTGCGTGACAGGTGCCGTGCACGCGGCGCGACCAGCATGCCGAGGGCGGATAACACGCCGGCATGCACCGGCACCAGTGCGCGCGCCATACCCAGCGCATCGGCGAGGGCGCAGACGTGCAGGCCACCGGCGCCGCCAAAGCAGGCCAGGGTCAGTTCGCGCGGGTCGACACCGCGTGCCACCGACATCACGCGCAGGGCACGCGCCATGTGTTCGTTGGCGACGGCGATGATGCCTTCGGCGGCGGCTTCGATGCTCAGGCTCAGGGGTTCCGCCACGCGACTTACGGCATGGCGGGCGGCATCCACGTCCAAACTCATGCTGCCGCCGAGAAAGGCATCGGCGCGCAGGCGGCCGAGCAGCAGGTTGGCATCGGTGACGGTGGGCTCTTTTCCGCCCTGTCCGTAGCAGGCGGGGCCAGGCGTGGCGCCGGCGGATTCGGGGCCCACTTGCAACATGCCGCCTGCGTCAACACGGGCGATGGAGCCACCACCGGCACCGATGGTGTGCATGTCGACCATGGGTACGCCGACCGGGTAGTCGCCGATGCGGCCTTCGCTGGTAAGGCGCAGTTCGCCGTCATCGAGTAGCGCGACGTCGGTGGAGGTGCCGCCCATGTCGAAGGTCAGTAAATGCTCACATCCAGCTTGCGTACCGATATATCGCGCACCAGCCAGACCGCCAGCGGGGCCGGAGAGCAGCATGTGCACGGCCTGTTCGCCGGCCTGTGCGGCGCTAATGGTGCCACCGGAGCTTTGCATCACGGACACCTGCGCACGCGGTACACTTGTGCACAGGCGTTGCAGGTAGCCCGCCACCAGCGGCCCCACGGCGGCGTTGAGCCAGGTGGTGATGCCGCGTTCGTATTCGCGGATTTCGGGCAGCACCTTCGATGAGCGTGAGACGAACAGGCCAGCGGGCATGGCGGCCTCGATGCGCCGTTCGGCGCTGTCCTCGCGTCCGGCTTGCAACCAGGAAAATAGCAAATTGATGGCCACGGCCTGCGGGGCGAGGCGTTCGACCTCCGCACGCAATTCCGCGAGGTCGGTCTCGGTCAGCGGTTCCAGTTCTTCACCCGTGGCGCTGAGACGCCCGCCTGTTTCCAGGCACAGCTCGCGCGGCACCGGTGGGGCCTTGAGGGACGGGGTGAGGTTGTACAATTCACGCCGCGCCTGACGGCCAATGGTCAGGGTGTCGCGCAGGCCGTGGTTTGTGATATAAACGGTGCGCACGCCTTTGCCTTCGAGCACTGCGTTGGTGGCCACGGTGGAGCCATGGATCAGCAACAGTTCGCGGTTGTCCAAATCCAGTTCATGGATGCCTTGCAGGATGGCGCGCTCCGGGGCATCCGGTGTCGACAGCACTTTGTGTATGTGCAGCAGGGAGTCACGCAGAAGAACAAAGTCTGTGAAGGTGCCACCGGTATCGACGCCAAGAATGCAGACGGGCATGGACGGGCGACGGGGCTTCAGGCGACGACGACGCGGTTACGCCCCGCCTTTTTGGCAGCGTAGAGCGCGGTATCGGCGCGGGCGATGGCGTCTTCCGCCGTCTCGCCGGAGCGGACCATGGTGACGCCCATGCTCATGGTGACCTTGAGGCCTAGATCCGGCAGTTTTACCGGGTTATCGGTAATGCGCTTGCGTACCCGCTCGGCGACGTGTTTCATGGAGGTGGGGGTGGCGTTGTGCAGAATGAGCAGGAATTCCTCGCCGCCGTAACGGCCGACACGGTCGAATCCACGCAGGGCGGCGCGCAGACGGCGCGAAACTTCCATTAATACCTTGTCACCCACCAGATGGCCGTAGGTGTCGTTGACATCCTTGAAGTGATCCAGATCTGCCATCACTACTGCCACCGTGTGTTCGCCCTGGGCAACTTCGGCCAGAGCCAGCTCCAGCTCGGCGATGATGGCATCGTGGTTGGCCAGCCCGGTGAGGGAGTCGGTACTGGCTGCCACGCGCAGGCGGTCTTTTTGTTGCTGGGTGCGGGCCAGACTTTCTTCCAGCGAGGTGACCTGCGCGACATGGTAGGTCTCAATGGCCAGGGAGATATCCAGGCAGACGATCTTGTGCAGAAAGGATTCGATTTTC
>JALTPW010000902.1 GCA_026999335.1 Chromatiales bacterium | reverse complement strand
AGGTGGATGGCGGCTTCCTGATTGGCGGAACGGCGCACCGCCAGTTTGCCGGCCTTGAGCCACATTTCCGCAGCCTGATCGTCGATACAGGCCTCGCTGCAATGGTGCGCCAGCAGTTCCGGGTTGGTCTCCACGATATGCGAAAAACGCTCCTGCAACAGGTTGGCGATGCGTTGGTGGTAGTACTGCCGGGTGCGCTTGAGCAGGGATTGATAGGCTGCTTCGCGCAGCAGGGCATGGCGGAAACTGTAGGATGCCTTGGGCGGATGACCACGTTGCAGGAACAACTCCGCATTGATGAGATGGGCGAGGCCCTGCCGCAGGCTGGCCTCGTCACGACCAGCCAGCGCACTGAGCAGTTCGTGGCCGAATTCCCGTCCCAGGGTGGCGCTGAGCTGGGCCAGTTCCTTGTCTTCGCCGAGGCCGTCGAGGCGTGACATGAGCGAGTCCTGCAGGGTCGAGGGGATGGCCAGTTCAGCCGCGCCGGCTTTCAGCACATAGTGATTGGCCTTTTCCTCCATCATGTCCGAATTGAGAACCATGCCGGTCAGTTCTTCGATGAAGTAGGGTACGCCATCGGTCTTGCGGATGATTTCTGCGAATACGTCGACGGGCAGGGTCTTGCCGCCACTGAGCTGGCGGATCAGGTGGCCGGCCTGTTGACGGGTGAGGCGGTTGAGCGTCACCAGGGTTAGGTTGGCGTGCGAGTTCCACGGTGGGGCGAATTCACTGCGAAAGGTAAACAGGGCGAACAGGTTGGTCAGCCCGGGCTGTTCCACCAGCAGGGTGAGCAGCTCCAGGGTGGAAGAGTCGACCCAGTGCAGATCTTCCACCATCAGTACGATCAGTTTTTGCTGGGCCAGGGATTGCAGCATTGACACCAGCGCGTTGAGGATTTTTTGCTTGCGCTGTTGCGGGGTGGCACCCAGCGCATCCGCAGCGATCTCGGCGATGTGGATGCCCAGCAGCTCCGCCAGTGCGGGGACAACTTCTGCCGCATCCAGTCCCAGGGTTTCTACGGACTGCTGCAGGCGGGCCTGGCGCTCGGCATTGTCGGTGGTGTCCGTGAGGCCCAGGGTACGCTGCATCAAGTCGATAATGGGGTAGAGAAAACTGTTCTGGTAATAGGGTGAGCTGCCGCATTCCATGATAAAACAGGGCTGGTTGGCCAGCCTGTCCAGCACCATCTGCACCATGCGGGTCTTGCCCAGCCCGGCCTCGCCACCCAGCAGCACCACTTGACCCACACCTTTGCACGCCTGTTCCAGGCGTTCCATGAGCAGGGCGGTTTCCTGATCGCGGCCGACCAGTGGCTCGTGGTATAGCCCGCGATTGGCCAGCAGGCGCTGGCGGGTACTGTGTTCGCCGGTCACCCGGTAGAGGTCGAGTGGCTGAGAGAAGCCTTTCAGTTGGTGGCCGCCGAGATCCTCGAAGTCAAAATCGTCGCTGACCAGGTGATGGGTCGCGTTACTCACGACCACCGAGTTGGGGGTTGAAAGCTCCTGCAGGCGGGCGGCGATGTTGGGTGTCTCGCCGAGTGCCAGGGTGCGTTTGTCGCCGTCGCCGATTTCGCCCACCACCACCAGCCCGGTATGTACGCCGACGCGCACGGAGAGGGGAACCTCTTCACCACTGAGCAACGGATAGCGCAGTCCGGAGATCCGGCTCACGATATCCAGTGCCGCCTGGGTGGCGCGGCGGGCGTCATCCTCGTGGGCATGGGGGTAGCCGAAGTAGACCAGAATGCCGTCACCCAGGTACTGTGCCACATGGCCATCGAAGCGGGACACTACATCGTTGCAGGCGCTGCGGTAGCCGCGCATGATGTCACGCAGGTCTTCCGGGTCGATGCGTTCTGAGAGGGCGGAAGAACCCACCATGTCGCAGAACAGTACCGTCAACTGACGTCGCTCGGCCTCTTGCCGGTGGTGTTCGGTGGTGGGCTGTGCGCTGCTTTTCTCACGAGCCGATGTAGGGTTTTCCTGCGGTATTGAGCCCAGCGTCCTACCGCACTGGCCGCAGAAACAGAAATCCGTCGGGTTGATGAACTGGCAGGTGGGGCAGACGTGTTTTAGCGCTGCGGCACATTTTCCGCAAAAATGCATTCCCGGCGGGTTTTCAAATCCACATTGATCGCACTGCATGGCATTATTCATCCGTTGCTGTCTGAATAGTTTGGGGACGTGATTGCAGGGACTTGCTGTCTTTGTCCGCGCGGAATACCGCAGGAATATACCAACCCGGAAATTTCATAAATTATGCACAATCTCGCTTGTTCATTGCCTGCATGAATGCAGGTAAAGGGCGATAGCAGGATGTGGTAGCTTTGATCCCGCAGGAAATATTCTCTCAGTCACCTGTTATCACCGATAGAGCCTGCCCCGCGAGCGGAGTGAGCATCTTGGCGACGGGGTTTCTTCGAGACTTTTTGCAAACC
>JALTPW010000901.1 GCA_026999335.1 Chromatiales bacterium | reverse complement strand
CCCGGAAACACACCACCCGCCCCATGTTCCCTGACGACAATACACCCCACCGCAAAATTTACAGTATCGCCCGGCTCAATCGCGAGGCTCGCGCCCTGCTCGAAGGCAATTTTCCATTGATCTGGGTCGAGGGCGAGATTTCCAATCTGGCCCGCCCGGCCTCCGGCCACATCTATTTCAGCCTGAAAGACGAACAGGCCCAGGTACGTTGCGCCATGTTCAAGATGCGCCGGCGGCAACTGAACTTTCAGCCGGAAAACGGTAGCGCGGTACTGGCACAGGTACGCGTCAGCCTGTACCAAGCACGCGGTGACTACCAGCTCATTGTCGAACACCTGGAGGAGGCCGGCGACGGCCGTCTGCGACGACAATTCGAGCAGCTCAAGCAGCGCCTGGCCGACGAAGGCCTGTTCGAAACCGCCCGCAAGCGTCCACTGCCCGACCTGCCGCGCTGCATCGGCGTCATCACCTCACCCAGTGGTGCGGCTATTCGCGACGTACTCAGCGTCCTCAAGCGGCGTTTCCCGGCCATCCCGGTGCTCATCCACCCGGTGCCGGTGCAGGGTAGCGAGGCCCCGGCAGCCATCGTCGACGCCCTGTACACCGCGGCACAGCGTGACGAATGCGACCTTCTGCTGCTTACCCGTGGCGGCGGTTCGCTGGAAGACCTGTGGGCCTTCAACGACGAAGCCGTGGCACGTGCCATTGTCGACAGTCCGATCCCGGTCGTCAGCGCCGTGGGGCACGAAATCGACTTTACCATCGCCGACTTCGTCGCCGACATGCGCGCCCCCACACCCTCCGCCGCCGCCGAGCTGATCAGCCCGGATCGCAGCGAATGGCAGGACACCCTGCGCCACTGGCGCAGCCGGCTGATCCGCGCCACGCAGTCCCGCCTGGCACGCGAACAGCAACACCTGCAAGCCGTTAGCCGTCATCTCAAACATCCCGGCCAACGACTGCAAGATCGGGCCCAACGGCTGGACGAGCTGGAACAACGCCTCGACCGCGCCCTGCACACACGCCTGCAACACAACCAGGCACGTCTTGGCACCCTGACCGCCCGCCTGCACAGCCAGTCACCGAAACGGCAACTGACGACCCTGCAACTGCGTCTGCACGCCGACCGCCGGCGCCTGCATACCGCCATGTCACAACGCCTGGGCGAAGAACAACAGCGCCTCGCCGCCCTCGCCCGCGCCCTGGATGCGGTCAGTCCACTGGCCACGCTGAGTCGCGGCTATGCCATCGTGCAACACCCGGATGGCCCCATCGTCCGTAAGGCCGGCGAAGTGAACATCGGCGATCCATTGTCTGTCCGCCTCGGCGAAGGGCGGTTGGACTGCCGAGTCGAAGGCACTCGAAAGGACTGAGTGTGAGCCGTTTACTGACCTCACCACAGAGATACGGCACACACTACACCCGTAGCGTGCGCCATGCGCACGATGACGCCTGGAGAAGGAATAAAATGAAGATCATTAGCCTGCTTCTTCTGTTCCTGCTACCGCTGCCGCTGCTGGCCGCCCTGCCGCCGCACAGCGAGGCGGTACCCGGTGGCATCACCATCATCGACCTCGGTCCTGCTCACGGTACACCGCCGGTGCTGCATTACAAAGAGCAGCAGGTGATGGTGCAGCAGGATCAGGGCCGCTGGAAGGCCGTGGTGGGCATCCCGCTCGCAACCAAACCCGGTACCCAGAAGCTCACTCCAGCCAAGGGCGCGCCACTGACCTTTAGCGTGCAGGCCAAGGACTACGCCACCCAGCACCTCACCATCAAGAACAAGCGCAAGGTCAACCCGAACCCGCAGGACATGACACGCATCCGCAACGAGCGCGGGCGCATCAACGCCGCGCTGGCGCACTGGCGGGAAACGGCAGAAGTGGAAACGCGTTTCATCCTACCCGTGCAGGGCCGCCTCAGCAGCCCCTTCGGCCTGCGCCGCTATTTCAACGAGCAACCGCGCAAACCGCATAGCGGCATCGACATCGCCGCCGCCGAAGGCACACCCATTCGTGCACCCGCCTCAGGACAGGTCATCGATACCGGCGATTACTTTTTCAACGGCAATACGGTATTTCTCGACCACGGCCAGGGGCTGGTCACTATGTACTGCCACATGAGCCGCATCGACGTACAGTCCGGGCAGAGCGTCAGACAGGGTGAGATCATCGGCGCCGTGGGCCAGACCGGGCGCGTCACCGGCCCGCATCTGCATTGGGGTGTGAGCCTGAATGATTCGCGAGTGGATCCGGCGCTATTTTTTGAAGATTTGGAGGGATTGCTGTCCCGCTTTCAGCGTTAAAATACCTAGCAAACTTACTCTCCAAATCATCTGAATACAGGGTATTTCAGGGTGTGTAAAAATCGCTCTTGGGTTGCCGAACCACCGCTACCCCTTGTCGGATGGACATCTTCCAAGGTTGGGGCGCAAGCACCGA
>JALTPW010000900.1 GCA_026999335.1 Chromatiales bacterium | reverse complement strand
TTTCCACCGTTTACCTGGATAAAGTCATTTCCATCGTGTAAGCCCAAACGGAATACACAGTAATCGCGTAAGCATACGAGCAAGTACATATTGCTGGAGGCTGTAAGTGGGAGTAGCTTTGTTGCGAACCAAAGCTATAGAGTCGATGACAAAAGAACAAAGAGCCCAGCGCTGGGCAGGTATTCTGTCGCGGTATTCGGAATGGGAAGGCAGTGTTCGCGCCTTTTGTGCTCGGGAAGGTATCAGTACTGCGAGTTTTTACCACTGGCGGCGCAAGGAATCCAAGCGAGGCGAAAGTGGCTTCGTAGCGTTGGGTCTGCAGACGAAGGCAGAAGAAGCACCATTTGCAGGGGTGCGGTTGAGTTTGGGACCTTTCGGGGTTGAAGTGCACCTTCCCGAGAGCTGGGATGAGAAACGCCTGGGACGCCTGCTCAAATCGCTGTTGTGATGTGGGCATGGGGTCGGCGGCGCATTTTTCTGTACGCCGAAGCTACGGACATGCGTAAGGGTTTCGACGGCTTGTCGGGATTGGTGCGCAGCAGTGTGGGCGAGCGGTTGATGAGCGGCGATATGTTCGTTTTTATGAATCGCCGAAAGGACAAGGTGAAGATCCTGTACTGGGACGGCGACGGCTTCGTGCTGTACTACAAGCGACTGGAAAGGGGCACATTCCAGGTGCCTTCTGTTGCAGGAAAGACGGTGTTGGAAGTGGATCGCACCACGCTTTTGATGCTGTTGGAAGGAGTGGAAATACAGGGGCTGAAAAGGCGAAAAAGATACCGTCGAAGTGCTTGAAAACCTAGCTTTTCTGCGTATCTTGAGGCTGTGACACCACAGCGACTCATAGCGGAAAACAAGCGACTGAAACAGGAGAATGCCGAGCTGAAGCAGTTGGAAGCACGCTACCGGCAAGAGGTAGAGTTGCTCAAGTGGCAGTTGAAAGAAATGAAGAAGGTGCTGTATGGCGCCAAGAGTGAGCGGCGGCGTACGCCGCAGACAGTCGAAGGGCAGCTGAGTCTGTTCGACGAAGCAAAGAAGGAGAACGGAACGTCGGGGGCGGCGCCCAGGCAGCGCGTGCGAGCGCATGAGCGCCGCCCCCGCAAGAAGCATCCGGGACGCGAAGCGCTCCCCGAGCACCTGCCCGAAGAAGTGGAGGTACTGGAGCCGGAGGAAGACACCAGCGACATGGTCAAGATCGGCGAGGAGCGCACCGAGTGGGTGGAATACACCCCGGGCAGCCTGGTGCGCAAGGTGCTCATCCGCCCCAAGTATGCCCGCCCGGACGGACAAGGGGTTCTCATCGCGCCGCTTCCGGCTCGCCCCCTGGACAAGAGCATCGCAGGAGCGAGCTTGCTGGCGCATGTGGAGGTAGAGAAGTTCGTCTATCATCAGCCGTTTTACCGCCAGATTCAGCGGTTTTCCCGACACTATGGCTGGAAGTTGAGCCCCACGACCCTGAACGACTGGCATACAGGGGTGTGTGGTTTGTTGGAACTGCTGTATGAGTTGCTATGGCGCCGGGTATTGGCCCGGGGCTATATCCAGGTGGACGAATCGCCCATCAAGGTGTTGAGCGGGGAGAAAAAGGGCTCGACCCATCAAGGGTATCAGTGGGTGTATTACAGTCCGCAAGAAGGCCTGGTGTGCTTTCGTTATCGCCGGGGTCGCGGGGCGCATGGACCGCGCGAGGATCTGGCCCACTTTGCCGGCTATGTCCAGTGCGACGGCTACAAGGTTTACGACAAGCTGGCCCGGAAGCTGCCGCACATCGAGCTGGTGGGTTGTTGGGTGCATGCGCGCCGCAAGTTCCAACAGGCCTTGAACAACCACCCCCAAGAAGCCCAACAGGCCCTGGACTTCTGGCAACGGCTCTACAAGCTGGAAGCGCACTGCCGCACACTCAGTGCGGCACAACGCCGAGATTATCGCCAGATGCATCACGTGCCCCTTGTAAACGACTTTCGCCAATGGGTGGGTGAGCAACGCCGGGGTGCGTTGCCCAAGAGCCCGTTGGGTCAGGCGCTGCACTACTTCGAACAGCAGTGGCAGAAGCTGGAAAGAGTCTTCCAGGATGGTCGGTTGGAACTGGACAACAACCTGATCGAGAACAAAATCCGCCCCTTGGCTTTGGGGCGCAAGAACTACCTGTTTGCTGGTTCGCATTCGGGAGCCCAGCGCATCGCCATGATGTACTCCTTTTTCGGTTCCTGCCTGGCAAACCACGTAGAGCCCTTCGCCTGGCTCGAGGATGTGCTGAACCGCATTGCCACCCATCCGGTCAACCGACTCGAGGAGTTGCTCCCCTCTCAGTGGAAGCAAAGCCAACCCCACCCACGAAATCCCCACTCCACTCTTGCTCAACCGGACAACTGATCCCCCTGCACCTGTCGCCCGGTGCAGAGGGACAATACGTAGTTGGTCGAATGCTTACAGAGTATCTGAT